>JAXGUU010000020.1:0-23012 GCA_040774145.1 Anaerolineae bacterium | reverse complement strand
CTAGCGCTTGGGTTGGCTTCTACCCCTCTGACTTACTGCGGAATCCCATCCGCAAGTTCCCATCCTGCGCTATAATGCGCCCGATGGTTGAACCGGATCCCGCAGGCACACCACGGCGCGGCGGCGGCGCCGTCATCGTCGGTCTTAGCGGCGGCGTCGACAGCGCCGTCGCTGCGGCCCTGCTCCAGCGTCAGGGCTATGACGTCATCGGCGTGACCCTCGAGACGTGGCACGCGGAGGGCACGGCGCCCCTCCCGGCAGCGACGGATCGGGCCCAAGCCGTCGCCGATCACCTGGGCATACCCCTGGTGCGGCGCGACGTCAGGCAGGCGTTCTACAATCGCGTCATCCGGCCCTTCGCGGACACCTACGCGGCGGGCCGCACGCCCAACCCCTGTGTCCTCTGCAACCCGACACTCAAGTTCGCGACCCTTGTGGAGGAGGCCGAGGCACAGGGCGCGGGGTGGATCTCGACCGGTCACTACGCCCGCGTGGCACACGCCCGTGGCGCAAGCCGGCTGATGATCGCCCGCGCAGCCGAGAAGGACCAATCCTACGCGCTCTATCGCCTCACCCAACCGCAGTTGAGACGTCTGCTTCTGCCCTTGGGCGACGTCCAGAGCAAGGACGAAGTCCGAGAGCTCGCGCGCCGTCTGCGGCTACCCGTGTCCGGTGCCGCCGAGAGCCAGGATCTCTGCTTCGTCGCCGAGGGCGGCTACGCCGACCTTCTCGCCTCCCTGCGGCCCGAGGCGCTCGAGCCCGGGCCGATCCTCGATCCCTCAGGGCAGCGACTGGGCGAACACACGGGCCTGGCACAATACACCGTCGGACAGCGCATCGGCGGGCTGATGCACCCTCCCGGCGCCCCGCCGGCTGAGCGGCGCTACGTGCTGGCGCTCGATCCCGAGCGCAACGCCCTCATCGCCGGCCCGCGGTCAGACCTGGCCCGCTCCACCTGCACCTTGAGCGACGTCACCTTCACGCTCGGGAAGCCACCCGCATCGGTCTTCACAGCACGCGGACGCATCCGCTACCGGGCCCCGCTCGTGCCGGTGACCGTCACTATGCGCGAGGGCGCCACAGCGCACGTCACCTTCGCCACGCCCCAGATCGGCGTGGCGCCCGGACAGTCCCTCGTTCTCTACGGACCGTGGGACACGTCCGGCGAGGTCTGCCTCGGCGGAGGCACCTACGGCGAGGTCTGCCTCGGCGGAGGCACCTACGGCGAGGTTTGCCTCGGCGGAGGCACCTATGGCGAGGTTTGCCTCGGCGGAGGCACCTACGGCGAGGTTTGCCTCGGCGGAGGCATGATCCAAACCGCAGAGCACCATCTCACCTAAGCAATCGGAAAGGCTGACCATGCCAACCCATATCGTCTTCGATATCGAAACACAGAACACCTTCCAGGAGGTCGGAGGCCACTACCCCGAGCGCCTGCAGATATCGGTCGCCGTCACCTACAACACCGCCGACCAAACCTACCGGCGTTATGCGGAGGCCGACGCGGCGCAGCTGGCCCTTGACCTCAGCGAGGCCGACCTCGTGATCGGCTACAACCTCCTCGGCTTCGACTACCCCGTGCTCCAGCAGTACACCCAAGCCGTCGAGCTGGCCAACCTCCCCACCCTCGATATGATGGTCGAGATCCAGAAGCGTATCGGCTTCCGGATCGGGCTCGATGCGGTGGCATCAGCGACCCTGCAGGTCGGCAAGAGCGCCGATGGGCTACAGGCGGTCCAATGGTGGCGCGAGGGCCGGATCGCTGAACTCTTCGACTACTGCCGGCAGGATGTCGAGGTCACCTATCGCGTCTACGAGTTCGGGAGACAGCACCGCTTCATCCGCTACTACGATCGACAGTACCGGATCAAGACGGTGCCCATCGCCTGGTGACGCACGTGCTGCAGGGCGGCGCTCAGAGCTCTCGACCGAGGAAGCGCTCGTAACTCGCCGCCAGCTCCGCGGGCTGGTTGACGTAGAGCTGGGTGTAGCCGCATCCGGTGCAGACCCAGGCCTTCAGGGGATAGTGGCGCTCGCGCCGCAGCGCCAACCCCGGGCGCTCGTAGATGCGGATCGAAAGGTCCGTCGTCTCGACCGCATCCGCATTTGGGATGATCCGCGTGGATCCGCAGTTGGGACAGCTCTTCTTCGTCATCATCATACCCCCTCGGACAGCAACGATCCCGTTGATAGCTTGAGGCCCGCGAGCTTCAGCAGCTCCAGACGGTAGAGGAGCGCGGCGCCGTCCATCAACGCCCTCCCCACCTCAGCAACCCGGCGCCCGGCGGGCGCCTCAAAGCGCGAGCCGCGCGCCCAGTCATTGAACGCTCCCATCGCCGGGCCACACCAGATCTGGTAGTCCAGCTCACGACCGGGCTCCCCGGCGATGCCCCAACGTGTCGCCAGGCCGAGATACCAGCGGAAGACCAGGGCCATCTTGCGCTTCGGATGGGCCAGAGCACGCTCGATCTGCCGGGGGTCGCGCTCGTTGAAGAAAGTGACACAGGCCTCCCACACCTCGTCCACCGATCGCTGCAGGATCTGCGTCTCCAACTTCTCCCGTTCGGTCGCCGGCAGGGCGTCGAGCCCGTCATAGGCCTGATACAGCTCATAGAGCTTGCGCGCCCGCATCGGAAACATCGTGCCGCGCTTCAGCACCTGCAGGTTGACGCCCATCTCGAACATATCGGCGGCAGGCGCCATCATCACGTCCGCCATGCCCGCCTCTGCCAGCAGTGCCTTGACCTGCTCGGACGTCCCTGCCTCGACACAGCTGTGGTTGATCGAGCCGGTGACGACGTAGGCGGCGCCCATCATAAAAGCTCCCAGGATCGAGATCGGGGTACCCAGGCCCCCCGCGGCTCCGATGCGCACCGGCGTCGCGTACCGGCGCTGGGCCTGCACCTCATCGCGTTGGGCGATGATCGAGGGCAAGAGACAGACCAGCGGGCGGTTGTCCGTGTGGCCCCCGGAGTCCGCCTCCAGGGTGATGTCATCCGCCATCGGCACCCGCGCGGCGAGCGCAGCCTGTTGCGCTGTGATGAGCCCCTGCTCAACCAACGGACGCAACAGCTTCTCCGGCGCCGGGTTCAGGAAGTGCGCCGCGACCTCGCGCCGCGACACCTTGGCGATGAGGCGGTTACGCACGACCACCTCGCCGTCGCGCCCCTGAGCCAATCCTGTGGCGCGATAGCGGACCACGTGCGGCGTCAGAGCCAGAAAGGCGGAGACCTCAACCGTCGACACCCCGTGCGCGAGGAAGAGCTCCACGGCGCGCTGCTCAAGCAGGGGCTCATTCGGGCTATGGATCAGGTTGAACGCGTACGGCCCCTCAGGCAGCGCCTCCTGAATGCGACGGATCGACGCTTCGAGCCGTGCCGGCGACAGCCCGCCCGAGCCGAAGGCGCCGAGCATGCCGGCACGCCCTAATGCGATGACCATCTCCTCCCCGGAGATGGCGTTGGCCATCGACCCGGCCATATAGGCGCAGTCAAGGCCGTAGGTTTCCGGAAAGGCGGGATCCCCCAGCGAGCGTCGCGACATCGCCGGTGCGACAAAGAGGGCCTCATGTTCATACTGGCCCTCACCGGCGATCCCGCCTTCGTTGGTGACCCCCACGCCACGCCTGTTGCGCACGACGTAGCACGGTCGCCCCAGGGTGCGCACGACCTTCGCCATGCCCGCCTCATCGTAGGCGACCGATGCCGCAGGGCCCTGCCACGCCGGCAGCCGGCTCACGTCGTCCGTCGTCTGCCCTGTAAGCTCCGCATCCGAATACGTCATCATCTCACCTTTCATGTGGATCCGCTGTGTCCGCCAGACGGATCGCCAGGCCGTTCACTCTGTAGATGCGCCGCCCCACATCGGACGTCGGCCCGGCGTCGCGCTTCCAGATATCCGCATCGGCCACCAGCGTCACGCCTTCCGCCGCATCCCGGCTCACACGCGTGAGGTGGACCTCGACCGCCCAGTCACGGTCATCGGGCGTGAGCTGACCTCGATAGCGCCACGTGGCGCGGCTGCCGGTCGGATAGGAGACGCCGGCGAACGCGAGGTGGGGATATCGCCACCGTGCGTAGGTTGCCATTGCCTGCAGGGCAGCCTCGACACCCAGCGATCCGGGCATCACCGGATCCTGATGGAAATGGGCACGGAAGAACCAGTCGGCCGGCGATAGCCGGCCCTGAGCCCGCAGATAACCCTGACCGTGGTCGCCCCCATCCGGAAGCGCCACCACCCTGCTGAGAAGCTGCAGCTTGTGCGCCTCCCCCCGACCACGCCACGACCCCACAACGCCGGGATCCGCCTGGATCAGGACCCCACCGGCGTCGCCCTCACCGGGTGGCCATCCCTCCGAGAGCCCATCACCGGACTCGCCGTTCCGGCGGCCCGGGGCCTCCCGCAGGAAGTAGCCGAAGGTCGCCTCGCCCTCATAGACGCGCTGCCGGCGGCAGGATAGAGCGAAGGTGTAGCGCTGCACAATCGCGCCCTGCGCCCGGACCGACGAGACGAGCCGCACCGTGTTCCGCACGGTCTGCCCCCTGAGATCGGGCGCCGCGAGGAGCTCGCCGACGCCATCGAGGTTCCGAAAGTAGAGGTCGGCCTCTGCCTGCAGCAGTGAGGTCCGCCGGTGCGCCGACAGAACGCCGCACGGCTGGAGTCCCATCTCCATCAGCACGGCGTAGGGCGGCAGATCAGGGTAGTGGCCCTCATCATAGAACCAGGCCGCATCGGCAACGTCGAACTCGCTCACCAACACGTGATCGTCCTCGACGATCTCGACGACGCGGCTCATCAGCAATAGATCTCCGTTGGGGATCCTGGGGAGCCGTCGCCCACGGTAGACGGCGAAGTCCGGCCCAAAGCAACGCTCCGCATCGCCCTCGGCAAACTCGCGCAACGCCGCCTCATCGTAGGCGACGCTCCGTGAGGATGACCGTGAAGCCGTCCCGCTCACCCCTGACTGAGGTGTCACCTCGGGCGCAGTGGACGGTTCAGCCAACCGGCCCGTGGGGGAGCCCAGCATCCCCTGACCCGCCGCCACCTGCAGCGCGATGATGTCACGCGCCTTCACCTGCGCTGTTTGCCTTGCGTCCAGGAACGCCGCGTGCGCCCCCGCCACATCACGGCGATACGCCAACACATCCCGCACGATCCTACTCTCAGCGCCGAAGCCCGTTACCCGCGGCTCGACGAGCCGCCGCTCCGGGATGGGCCGACGACCGACTTCACCGGTCAAAGCGGAGAGATCCACCGGTACCCGTTGGGTCACCAGGTGCGCCAGCGCCCGGATGACGCCGGCGTAGTCGCCGCCCGGACGCGGGTTGATCGCCACCGCACTGTGCGCCTGATCGCGCAGGATGCGCTGGATCCGCCGGGTGCATGTGCCCAGCGGTCCCAACTCGACGAAGATCCGCGCGCCGTCGTCGTAGACCCGCTGCACGAGCTGCGGGAAATCGACAGGCTCACACGTCATCCGTGCCATCGCGTCGGCAAGCACACCACGCTTCAGCACCAAGGGCGCCGGCTCCGCCGCCGAGTAGAAGCGGGTAGCGGGACGCTCGACCACCTGATGACTGTAGAGCTCCTTGAAGGCACCGATCTCGGAGGCCACTGCCGGGCTATGGATCACCACGTCATAGGGCGCGGGCAGCGCGTGGCAGTCGAGCGCCTCGATGACCCGGCGGCAGGCGCCCTCGTCACCCGCGATGACCACCTCACCGGGCTGGTTCACGAGGGTCAGGTCGACCCGCGGCTCGCGGTCGAGGAGACGCTGCAAGCTCTCCAGTCCGGCTGCCCCATCGTCGCGCAGCTTCAGCAGGAAGGTCGACCACGCGACCCTCTCACCCGGCGCCAGACCCCAATGAGCCCTCACCGCCGCCTTCGGTCCGACGATCCGGTCCACAAAGAGCGGCGACGCGCGCATCGCGGCTGCGCCGCGTTCCCCTTCCTGCCAAACGCCGGCCGCCCACAGCATGCTCGTCTCCCCCAGGCTATAGCCCAGCGCCGCCTGTGGCATGACGCCGAAAATATCGCGGACGATCAGCGTGTGCGCGATGGCGAAGATCGTCCCGGACTCGATCAAGGCCGGTGGATCGGCCCACAGCTGCGCCTGGCGCGCCGCCGGCTCGTCGCCGGTCAGTCGTGTGCGGCTGCGGGGATAGAGGTGCTCCGCTGCCGTCGCTCGGTTCAGGTCCGAGACCCACGAAGCAAGACGATCGTGCAGGTCGGGAACAAGCTGAAAGAGATCCCTGCCCAGACCCACATAGGAGTTGAAGGCGCCGGGATAGACAAAGGCCACCCCCTCCGGGCCCAGGGGCGAAGCCGTAAAGCAGCTGCCGCCGGGACTCTGCCAGAGATAGCCCATGGTTGCCTCACGAGCAGCACGCACCACCCCTTCCGCAGCGAACGTCACTTCGTTGAGCAGATCCTCGGTCGAGGAGCCCACCAGCGCCAACGCCAGGCGCGCATCAGCCTCGCTGGCATAGGCGGCGCAGGCCTTCTCTGCCACCGCTGCCGGTGCGGCACCGCTCGCGAGACGCCGATGCAGAGCCGCCAGCCGGTCCAGGATCTCGTCCGTGGTCTCACCGGTCAGCGGGATCAGGTAACGCGGCTCGCCTGTTACCTCAGGCCGGATGGCGGCATGCGTTCTCGTCGGGCGCGGTGCACGGACCCTCGCGGGCTCGACGAGAACGAGGCTCTCGATCCGCTCGCCATCAGCGTGCACGAGCGTGGCGACCCGTCTGTGCCGCACGCCCTCGCTGAACCATGGTCGCGTATCCGGTGCCGTGTAGAACGGCGTGCCCTCCAGGGCTGAGCCGGCGACCTCGATCTCCTGAGCTATAGCCGGCGGTGTCCGATAGAGGGTGCGCCGGCATAGCGTCAGCGCGACCCGCGCCAGGGCCCACAGAGGCGACGCTGTCGTAAGGGGCGTCGTCCCACCCACCGCACACGTGAGCCCTGCGTCACCGGTGCGATAGGCGTGCGCAACCCCGATGGGGTCCACGCTACCGGACAGATCAAGATAGCCGACCTCGCTCGGCTCCACGCCCGCCGCAGCCAGGCCACGGCGGCACAACGCCTCCCCATCAGCAGCCGCACCGACCTCCAGACCCGCGAGGAGGACATAGACCCGATCCGTCGCCTCGTCCGACGCTCGCGCCAGCGAGAGACCGATAGTCCCCAAGGCGTCATCGGCGCCTATCTCGACGGTGTCCACGTCCCGAGCTGTCAGCCACATACGAGCGGCTTCGATCGCCTCGCCCAGGGTCTCGAACGCCGCCTCCTTCACGAGCACATCATCGCGCTGACCCCGGCAGCGCAACACGCCCGTCGGAATCGCGTGCTCACCCTCGACCGGCGTGCCGGTATAGAGCGCCCGCGCCCACGACGCCAGATCGCCCCCGCGGCGCAATGAACAGGCCAGTTCGACAATGGCGATGCGCTCGTTCACGCCTGATTCTCCCCCCGTTGCACCATCGACCCCGCCTCCTCAAACGGCACGCGCTCCAGCCGGTTGTCCAGGAACAGTGTGTTGAGCCGCTCAGAGAGCGTGATCTCGGCCTCGCGCACCTCCATACACAGAGCGCCCTCCGCATCACGCACTTCGACATCCGCAACCAGATGCCGGGAGCTGCTCGAAAGCACCCTCATCGACGTCATCGTGACCTCATCGAAACGCAGCGGACGGTGCTGAACGCCGCATCCGATCCGCAGCGGCAGTCCCCCATAGCCGATGAAGTGATGTGCCCAGACCAGCAAGCTCTGCAGCTGCACATCGACTACGTAGGGGTTGAACGTCTGCACCGGGAACTGCCCCTGCGCGCGAGCGGGCAGCGCCGGTAGCGAGCAGGTCATCGTCAAACCATCCTCGTCGAGCGTGAGGATCTCCTGAATCCCCCGGAAGCTGGGACCGTGGAAGAGCACGCGATCTTGATAGAGCGTCGCCCCCGCGATCTGTGCCGCGGAGCCCTCCCCGCCACCCACCCCATGGCCGATGGCGGGCCCTCCGCTAGAGCCCGTCCCCGCCATGGCATCAGCGGCTCCCAACGTCACGTGCGCGCGGTAATGATAACGCGGCAGCCCGCCGGAGCTCTGGCTCCAGATCAAGGCGTCCACGCCGAGCGTCGTGGGCCCCTGGTCGTGCGGCGCGGAGGCACGCGTGGTGAGGTCGAGCACGTAACCATCGGCCGCCTCTTCATCGAAGACGATACCCTTGAGCGCGCGATAGTCGTCCACACGTTGGAAGGTGGCGCCGGGATAGAGCTGCTCGCAGGCGTTGACCATCCAGGCGACGGCGCAGACCGTGGGCAGCACAGCGCGTCCGCCGATCACGTGATCGACCAGGAAGGGATTGTCGGCGAGGCGCAGGGTGCGGTGGAGGCGATGGCTTCTCTCCTCGGTGGGGAGATCCCGGCGCGGAGGCGCCATCGCACGACCGACGACCAGCTGCGGATGGGGGGCTCCCCTCGGCTGCAGCAGATCCGCCAGCAACTCCGCCCCGGCCTCGACCGGGATGACCTCGATGTGACGCAGCTCGAGCTGCGCCCTGAGTCCCGGCGTCACCATACCGCCATCCCACGGTCCCCAGTTCACCGCGAGCACGTGACAGCCGGGCTCGTGCGCGTGGACCCAATGCGCCGTCTTGTTGAGCACCTCATTGGCGACGGCGTAGTCGGCCTGCCCCGCGTTGCCGAAGAAGCCGGCGACGGACGAGAAGAGGACGAGAACGTCAGGATGGCGCGGCGCCACCGCCGCGAGGAGGTTAGCCAGGCCATCGACCTTGACGGACAGCACACGCTCGAAGTCCGCAGCACCTTTGTGCTGGACCAGGCTGTCGGCGAGCACCCCGGCACCGTGGAGGATCCCCAGCGGCGCACCGTCGTTCACGCCGAGCACGCCCAGGCCCTCGGCCACCGCCGCGGCTAAGCCTTCGCCGTCGGTCACGTCGGCAGCAACGTAGCACGCCCGTCCACCGGCGCCCTCCACCGACGCCAACGTCGCAGCGATCTCACGGCGGGCGCTTACCTCGTTGACCAAGCCCTGCACGCGCCGGGGCGTCGGGCGTTCGCCCATCTCCGTCGTGTAGGCCATCGCCGCGCGCTTCAACTCGGCTTCAGTCTCGTGTCCGGCGGCCCACGCCGGCTCCGCATCCGGCTCATAGCGCGATCGACCGATGAGGACAAAACGACTCCGGTACCGCCGCGCGATGGCGATCACGCAAGCGGCGGTGATGCCTCGCCCGCCCCCGCTGACCAGGAAGACGGTCTCCTGCGTCGGCGCGTGCCGCGGCTCAGCGGATGCCACCGCTGACGTGCCTTGGGCTTGGGTCGTCATCATAGCGACGCCTCACCGGCGACCAGCGTCACCCGACCCTGCCCCCCGCAGCCCACCTCGGCCAACAGGCGATTGGGATCGTGCAGCTCGGCGACGATCGCCGCAGCGCCCTCCTCCCCGCCCATCGACGGATCGAGATCGACTGCACGGCAGTAGACCTCGGGCCACTCCAGCCGCAGCGTCTTCGTCAACCCCGCTACGCCCCCTGCCACGGGATCAGCATCCGCAGCCCCGCCGAGTCCGAGCCTCCCATCGAGCGCGGTCACCGTCAGAAAGCAGGCACGTCCAAGCGTCGCGGCGTGGGCCAGATCGGGTTGAAGGTGCTTGGCGATCAGGAAGGGCAGCGTCAGCCGTGCCCGCTGAGGTGCCGAGAGGGCGACGCCGTCGAGCGCCTCACCGCGGCGAGGATGCAGGTAGATGCAGGTGCCCACGGGCCCGTGCTCAGCGTGTACGCTCGCCAGGGCAGCCCGCACAGCGTCCTCACCGAAGTCGGTGAGCTGCACGTCGTGCGTTGTCTGCCGCGCCGTTTCGCCGCTGCCGAGCCTCACAACCCGCCACGCAAGGCGGCGCAGCCGCTCGACCAGAGCCGTGCTGGTGGGCGAACCGTCGTCGACCACCAGACAGACGTGGCCTTCGGGAAGGTCAAACTCGACGCTATCGGGAGCGGGCAGGCCCTGCAGGCGGACCGCGATCGGTCGCAACTCCGCGTGCCGATCGCCGGCTGCATCAGGGGCCACCCGCCTCACGCTTTTTTTGACGCGGCCTCCTGCTCCATGTGCTCCAGGAGCTGGGCCAGCGTGCGCAACTCGGCAAGGACCTCGGTCTCCACCTCCGGCAGATCGGGATGGGCGTCCTGCAAGGCACCCAGGATCTCGACCCGCTTGATCGAGTCGATGCCCAGGTCGGCCTCCATATCCATCTCCGGATCGAGCATCTCGGTCGGATACCCGGTCTTGTCGCTGACGATCGATAGCAGATCCTGCTTCAGGGATGGGTTCCCCCGCTCTGGTGAGGGCGCGCTCTCCTCAAAGGAAGGCGTCGGCACCGCCGGCGGCGACGCCGCCACCTGAGCCGCCGGGCCGGACGGGGCCGTGAAGGCGATGATCTGGCCGAGGGTGCGCAGCTCCGCCAATGCCTCCGTCTCGACCTCCGGCATATCGGGATGGGCGTCCTGCAGCGCGCCCAGGATCTCAACCCGTTTGATCGAGTCGATGCCCAGGTCGGCCTCCATGTCCATATCCAGATCGAGCATCTCGGTCGGATACCCGGTCTTGTCGCTGACGATCGCCAGGAGTGAGGCAGCGAGATCCCCGCGCTCCTCGAGAGGGGCAGGGTCGGATGCTGCCACGGTGGCCCGTGGCGCCTCGACCTGGGGTACGACCGGCGCCTCGTCCACGGGCGCTCGGACGACCGGCTGTGCGGGCATCTCCACCCCAGCATGCGCCCTCGGACGCACCGATGGTGACAGGGCCTGCGTCCCCAAGGCCGTTCTGTCGTGCCCGTTGTGCCCGTTGTTACCGCTGCTCCCGTTACTCCCACGGTGCCCATCGGCGCGCAAGACCGTCCCGTAGTGCTCACGCAGGAGCGTCACGAATGACTGCGCATAGGCTGCCTGCTGCACCAGGAATTCGTAGTGCACGTTCAACGTCTCACTCTGGTGGGCATGGAACTGCTCAAAGCTGCGCGCCAGCGTCTGCATCACGTGCAGGAGCACCTCGGCACGCTCGGGCGTGGACGTCCCATGGTCAAAGAGCGTGCCCTGCTCCTCCATCAGTTGCGCGAAGATGCCCGCGTAGGCCGCCTCGTTGTTGAGATACTGATGGTGGACCTTCAACGTCTCGCTCTGGTGACCGTACGACTGCGCCAGACCCCGCTCCAAGCTCTCGAAGACGCGGGCATAATCGACGGAGGGGGCAACCTCCGCCTCAGCCGTCGTGGGCTGGGAGGGCGCTTCAACATGCGGCGCTTCCTCCCGGTGCCGGGTTGCCGTTCGATGATCACGCTTGGCCAGTGTTTCCTCAAACGCGCGTACGCGCGCCTCGCTGACGTGGTTGCTCCCGTTCAATGTCACCTCGAAACCCATCTCACACCTCCTCATAGGGGTCAACGTTACCCAGGTTCAGGCCCGCCACCCGCAGCCGCACCACGGCATCCCGAAACTGGCGATCGCTTGATGTGCTGCGGCTGGGGTTGAGAGCGATCGCGACGTGGGGCTGATCCGCCAGAATATCCTCCACCAGACCGGTCGTGATGCGCCGCGGTCCGATCTCGACAAAGACGCGGCCTCCCGCATCGTAGATCGCCTCGATCTGTTGTTTGAAGAGCACCGGATGCAGGATGTGACCGCCCAGCAGGGCTTGCGCCCCGTCCGGATCATCGATAGGATAGGGGGCGCCGGTCGTGTTGGAGTAGACGACAGCCTCCGGAGGGCGGAAGGTCACCGCCGCCACCTCACGTGCGAAGGGCTCGGAGGCGTGGCCGACCGCCGCCGTGTGGAAGGCTGCGGAGACAGGCAGGGGCGTGACCTTGAGGCCCTTGTCCACCAACACCTCCCCGGCTCGCCGCACCTCGTCGGTGGGCCCGGCGATCACCGCCTGGGAGCTGGAGTTCTGGTTGGCCACGATTACGTGCAGGCCCTCGGCTTCCGCCAACGCCGCCAGCTCGCGCTCGATGTCGGTCAAGGCACCTTGGACAGCCGCCATCGTCCCAGCGTCGAAGTCCGCACCGGCGTCCTCCGGGGGGCGCATCGCCCGCCCGCGCGCCTTCACCAGCGTCAGGAAGTCGGCCTCGCTGAGCATCCCTCCGGCCCAGAGCGCCGACAGCTCGCCGAAGCTGTGACCGGCGGTGAAGTCAGGGCGGAGACCCGCGGACGCGAGGACCTTGAAGAGCCCCGCGCTCACCACGCCGATCGCCGCCTGAGCATAGTCCGTCGCCTGCAGGCCGCGGCCTTGGTCATCGGTGCCCGGCGGCGGATAGAGCACGCTCGAGAGGGGCACCAGCCCCTCAACCGCAAAGAGCGCGTCCATCTCGGCGATCGTATCCCGCAGCGGCGGGAAGTTCATCGCCAGATCGAGCCCCATGTTGACATACTGGGCCCCTTGACCCGGAAAGAGCGCCACGATCCGCCCACCATCCTCGATCCCGGGGAAGGCCGCCTGGCGGTAGCTGATGCCTCGCGGATGCTCCCACGCGTCGGCCTCCGGACGGGCACACAGCACCTTCAGGGCATCACCGAGGAGACCGCGCGCCTCGTCGAGCGAATCGGCGACGAAGCCCATCCGCGCAGCATCGGCGGGGATGACGGGAGCCTTACCGGCAGACGTGATCTCGCGGTAGGTTGCCTCGGCGGACTCACCATCGAGCTCGTCAAGGAGGTGCGCGCAGCGCTCGGCCAAAGCTCCCGGGGTCGCGGCCCATAGCACCACCGGCTGCGCGACGCGGTTGAGGCGGTAAGCGACCCGGCCCTTCGCCACCGTCTCGTCCGGCACATACTCCTCCAGGACGATGTGGAAGTTGGTCCCGCCGAAGCCGAAGGCACTGACGCCCGCGCGTCGCGGCCCCGCGCCCTCCAGCTGAATCCAGGGACGGGCTTCTGTGTTCACGTAGAAGGGCGTCTCGGCGAGCTTGGGGCTCGGCTGCGTGACATTGTTCGTGGGCGGCAGCACCTTCTGGTCGAGCGCCAACGCCGCTTTGATCAGGCCGGCAGCTCCGGCGGCGGCCTTGGTATGGCCGATCTGCGACTTGACACTGCCGATCGCGATGTGCTTACCTGCACCGTCGGCGTGGCCGAAGACGTGGATGAGGCCGTCAATCTCGGCAGGGTCCCCGGCGCGGGTCCCCGTGCCATGCGCCTCGACCAGGCCCACGCTGAGCGGTGAGACCCCGGCCTCCTCATAGGCACGGCGCGTCGCCAGCGCCTGCCCCTCGGGTCGAGGGGCATAGATGCTCTTGAAGCGCCCATCGCTGGAGGCCCCAATACCACGGATGACGGCATAGATCCTATCGCCATCGCGCTCAGCGTCCGCCAACCGCTTCAACATCACCATCCCCAGGCCCTCGCCGACCATCATACCGTCGGCCTCGGCGTCAAAGGGGCGTGGCACCTCGCCCTGCGTGAAGGCAGGCGTCTTGCTGAAGCACATATAGGAGAATACGGAGTTGTCGGTATCTACGCCCCCTGTGATCATCATATCGGCGCGCCCCTCCAGCAGCTCGCTCACCGCCATCTTCAGGGCGCTGAGGCTGCTGGCACACGCCGCATCGACCACGGAGTTCAGCCCGCCCAGGTCGAAGCGGTTCGCGATACGCCCCGCGATCACGTTCCCCAGTAACCCTGGAAAGGCGTTCTCGTTCCACTCAACGTAGGCGAGTTTGATCTTGTCGACGATCTCGGCGACCTCGTCCTCGGGCAGTCCGTGGCTGCGCAACACGCGCTCCCAGACCGGATACTGCAGGCGCGAGGTCAACGGCGTGATGAGCTTCTGCCCGCCCGCTACGCCCAGGATGACGCCGACGCGCGTCCGGTCATAGGGACGCCCGTCCACCTCCTCACCGTAGCCTGCATCGGCGAGCAGGTCGCGCGCCACGACTAGGCCCAACAACTGCGAGACGTCGGTCACCTCCAGCATGTTCGGTGGGATACCGAAGGCCAGCGGATCGAAAGCGATGTCGGGGATGAAGCCGCCACGCTTGCAGTAGACCTTGTCGCGCGCCTGAGGATCGGGGTCGTAGTAATCATCGACCGACCATCGCGAGGGCGGAATGTCGGTGATGCCGTTCACCTTGTCGAGGATATTCTGCCAGTACTCACGCGCGTCGTGAGCTTTCGCGAAGATCCCGGCCTTGCCGATGAGGGCAATCGGCGTCGTGCGGAGCGAGGCACCCACCCCCGTCACGTCTGAGTCCTGGGTCGGCGTCGTGGTTACGTCAGACAACATGTCAGCTCAACTCCTCTTCTCTCGTGGGATGGACCACGCGTGATCCATCCCACGTCTGATCCATCCCACGCGTGGTCCATCCCACGATAGCGGCGGCGATCACGACCTTGGCAAGATCGCCGATGACGAACGGCATCAGCCCCAGCGGCACGACGGCGGGCCAACCCACGAAGCGTGCCAGACACACCAGTCCGAGAGCATAGATCACGCCGTGGCCCAGGGCGAGGACCGCCGACGCGGCGACCAAGCGTCCGGCGCCCGACACAGCCCACCGCTCCCAGAGCAGGCCCGCGAGGTAGGCTCCTACCACGAAGCCGATCAGGTACCCGCCCGTCGGACCGGCGAGCATACCACCGGCGAAGAAGGGCAGCCCTGCAGCTCCGCCCACCAGGTAGAGCGCTGCCGCCAGCGCGCCGCGTCGTGCCCCCAGCAGGACCCCACCCAGCAGGACAACCAGCGTCTGCGCCGTGATCGGCACGGGGCTGAAGGGCAGGTAGACGCGTAGTTGGGCGCTCAGTGCCACAAGATAGGCCCACGCGGCGACGGTCCCCGCCGTGATCATCAGATCACCTGTCCGGGCAGGTCGCTCACAACGCACAAACCTCGTCTTCACCGTCATCACATCCCCCCTCTTTCGGCGTCTGCCGCCAAGCGCACGAGGACGGCGCCTTTCTCAACGTGCGCCCCGGCCTCGACCGTGACCTCCGCAACCCGCCCGCTGAACGGCGCCCGCAGCTGCATCTGCATCTTCATCGACTCCTGGGTCAACAGCACCTCGCCCTGCAGGACCTCCTGCCCGGGCTCGACCATCAGCTCTACGACCAGCCCCGGCATAGGGGCCGTGATCGTACCTGCCTCCGCTGCGTCCTCTCGTGACGCGCCGCGGGCCCGGCGACGCGCGTGCAATGCATCGACCCGAGCCGTGGTCGCCTGTCCGTGCACCTGCACCTCATAGCTGGCGTCCGCTACTCCAGGAGCTGCGTCCCGGCCCGTCACGGATTTGAAGTACATCTCGACGTGCCGCACGCCCCGTCGAAAGAGGTGCAGCCCATTGCCGTTCAACGAGGTCAACTCGAAATCGAGTGGCTCCCCATCCACCAACAGGCCCGATGGCTGCACGACAACTCGATACTCACGATCTCCAACGACCACAGCATACTCGGTCACAATGGTCTCCCCTTTCCCTCTACATCTGCTCGCGCCATGCCGTCGCGCGCCACAGCTGGCGTTCGGCATCGCGTCCCTCGGCACTCGTCCGCGCAGTGTCGCGGCGCCGGGTGACGGCTTCGGCCTGATGAGCCAGAAACGCTGCTGCAGCAGCGATCTCCGGCGCCCATTCGCCCGGGTTTCCCTCTGCGCTGGGCACGAAGCGGTCCAGATAGGTCGTATCGACCCTGCCCGAGATGAAGGGCACACTGCTCAGGATCTGCTGGAGGAAGGACAGATCGGTCTCCACCCCGCCGATCCGGAACTCGTGCAGGGCTCTCCGCAGCCGCACCAGGGCCACGGCGCGCGTGGGGCCCCAAGCGATCACCTTGGCCAACAGGGAATCGTAGTCGGCGGTGACCTCCATCCCCTGATAGAGTGCACTATCCACCCGAATCCCCGGTCCGCCCGGCTCCTTCAAATACGTGATCTCGCCGGTAGCGGGCATGAGAGCGACCCCGCCCCGACCGTCGGACGACGGCGCCGTCGCGAGGATGGATTCCGCCAACACCCGCGCCTCGATCGCCGCTCCCCGGACGGTCACCTCGTCCTGACGATATCGAAGGGTACGCCCGGCGGCCAATCTCAACTGCTCATGGACAAGATCCATCCCCGTCACCATCTCGGTCACCGGATGCTCCACCTGGATGCGCGGGTTGATCTCGATGAAATGGAGCTCGCCTTGACGATCGAGCAGGAACTCCACGGTCCCCAGACTGCGATAGCGCAGGGCGCTTCCCAGTCGTGCCGCCGCTTCAAAGAGCAGGGTGCGCTGCCGGCTGCTCAGTCCCGGCGCGGGCGCCTCCTCGATGAGCTTCTGCCGACGGCGCTGGATGGAGCACTCCCGCTCGCCGAGACAGAGCACGCGACCTGTCCCGTCACCAAGGATCTGGACCTCGACGTGGCGCGCGCGCTCAATCAGGGGCTCGAGGTACACGGCTCCATCGCCGAAGGAGGCCAAGGCCTCCCGGCGCGCTGCCGCCACCATAGCGGGAAGCTCCGCGGCGTCGCGCACCAGCCGGATCCCACGCCCGCCGCCGCCCGAGACGGCCTTGACCAGGACGGGGAAGGCGAGGTCATCCATCGCACTCGCCAACGTGGCGTCGGGGAGCGGCTGATCGGGACCGCGGAGCACGGGCAGCCCCGCCTCCCGCGCCATCCGCCGCGCCACGACCTTGTCGCCCGTCGCCGCCAGCGTCTCGGGCCGCGGGCCGATGTAGTAAAGCCCGGCACTCTCGACGGCCTCGGCGAAGCCGGCGTGTTCCGACAGGAATCCATAGCCGGGATGGACGGCATCGGCACCACTGCGGCGCGCTGCGTCGAGCAGGGCGGGGATGCTCAAGTAGCTCTCCGCCGCGGGCGTGGGGCCGATCAGCAGCGCTTCGTCAGCGTGGCGCGTGTGCAGGGCATCGCGGTCGCCTTCAGAATAGACGGCGACGCTGGCGAGCCCCAAGTCGCGGCAGGCTCGGAGCACGCGCACGGCGATCTCACCTCGATTGGCGACCAGGACTTTCATCTCCTGGCCCCTAGAGCGGCAGATTGCCGTGTTTGCGCTTGGGCGTGGACTCGCGCTTGTTGCGCAGCAATTGCAGCGCTGCCACCACGCGCATCCGGCTCTCAGCAGGATGGATCACGTCGTCGAGATAGCCCCGCGAAGCCGCCACGAAGGGGTTCGCCAACTCACCACGATAGGCAGCCACCAGCTCGGCTCGCTGCCGTTCGGGATCGGCAGCCTCGGCAAGCTCGCCGCGGAAGACGATATTGACGGCCCCCTCGGGCCCCATCACGGCGATCTCCGCATCGGGCCACGCGAGGTTCACGTCACCCCCAAGATGCTTGGAGCTCATGACGATATAGGCGCCGCCGTAGGCCTTGCGCAGGATCAGCGACACCTTGGGCACTGTCGCCTCCGCATAGGCGTAGAGCAACTTGGCGCCGTGCCGTATCACACCACCGTGCTCCTGCTCAACACCGGGCAAGAACCCGGGTGTATCGACCAGGGTGACCAAAGGCAGGTGGAAGGCATCGCAGAAACGGATGAAGCGCGCCCCTTTGTCGCTGGCGTCGATATCGATCACGCCCGCCAGGACGTCAGGCTGATTGGCGACCACGCCCACCGGTTGCCCGTCAATGCGGGCAAACCCGATCACGAGGTTCCGGGCATACGTGGGCTGGATCTCAAGGAAGACCCCTTCATCCACCAGCCCCTCGATCACCGCACGTACATCATAGGGATGCTGAGGATCGTCGGGCACACACTCGGCTAACTCGGGCGTCGGGCGGTGGCCCTCATCAGAGGTGGGCACGTAGGGCGGCGTATCGAGGTTGTTCTGAGGTAGGTAGCTAAGCAGCCACCGCACATCATCGAGGGCCCCCGCCTCATCGCCGGCGACGAGATGCGCCACGCCGCTGACCTCACCGTGGATCCCGGCACCGCCCAAAGACTCGAAGTCGATCTCCTGATGCGTCACGGCGCGGATCACCTGCGGGCCGGTGATGAACATGTGCGCGCTACCCGAGGCCATCACCACGAAGTCGGTGATCGCCGGAGAGTAGACCGCGCCGCCCGCACACGGACCGAGGATGACCGAGATCTGCGGCACCACGCCCGAGGCCTGGACATTCTGGTAGAAGATGTCGCCGTAGGCCGCCAGCGCATCCACCCCTTCCTGGATGCGGGCGCCACCCGAGTCGTTGAGGCCGATGAGCGGGACGCCGGTCCGGCGCGCCAGCTCGATGACCCCGGCGATCTTGCGACCGTGGGCCTCACCGACCGAGCCGCCGAGGACCGTGAAATCCTGGGCAAAGAGACAGACCGGGCGCCCCTCAATGGTGCCGGTCCCGGTCACCACGCCGTCGCCGGACGGATGAACCGCATCCATGCCGAAGGCGGTCGCCCGGTGCGTGACGAACATCCCGGTCTCGACAAAGCTGCCCGGATCGAGCAGCGCCTCGATGCGCTCGCGCGCGGTCCGCTTACCCTTGGCGTGTTGCCGCTCGATCCGTGCCGCTCCCCCCCCTTGACGAGCTTCGGCACGCCGGGCCTCGAGCATGAGCTCTACGGCCTTGGTGTTCGTCATGCACCCCCCTCTCCGCAACTCCTTGGCTATCTGCCGTCACGCGAGCGCGCGCCGACAGCCCTTCCACCACGTTAATACACGCGTGAGTGGAGAGAGTTACGGTGAAGGGACGAGGATGTCGGCCTTCCGGGCTGCTCAAGAGCCGCTTAGGCGCCGGCAGAGGTTGCGTTGAGCAGCCCGGAAAGCGAGGACCTAGAGGTTGGCGCCCTGCCTTGAGCCGATCCGAATCTGACGCCAGGCCGCCACGACGGCGACGACGATCACTGCCGAACCGACAGCCTCGGGCACGCCATTGGCGAGGGCGATCGCAGGAAGGGCTGCCCAAGGCAGATGACCCAGCACGCCGATCATCCCCAACACCAGCGCCGTGTTCGCCAAGCTGCCCACAACGCCCGCGACGATCAGCGCGGGCACGGGCCAACGCTTGAGGCCCCGGTAGGCCAGCCACGCCAGCGGTCCGATCGCCAGCCGCGGCAGCACCGCCAACAACGGATTCGTGAACCACACGTCGGTCGGGCCGGTCGGCGCAATCGCAGCCTGCAGCATGCTGAAACCGCCGAAGATCAGGCCGATCGCGGCGCCTACCCACGGCCCCTCGAGCACCGCGCCGATGATCACCGGCACGTGCATGATCGTCAGCGAGGCGCCGGAGAACCATGGGATGAAGCCCAACCGCGTCCAACCCAGCAGGGCCGAGATGGCCCCCAACACGCCCGCGATCACGACCTTGCGGGTTCGATCACCTGAGGTTTGTTCTTCTCGTTGATTCGTCATTGCATCCCTCCTTTTCTTACCTAGCCATTATACCCGCAGATGGGACCCCTGCGACCTCGGTTGAGCCTGGTCGAACGCATGTCGCCGTGTGGACCATCTTCCGGGAAGCCGGCGGTGGCCCTCCCTCACGTTGACCTGCAGCCGTCTCCTCCTATACTGACGCTCGTGAACCCGATCATCTCGGTGCATAGCGTCACGTATGCCTATCCTGCTGCCGGTCACCACGCCGGCACCTCCGAACGCGCGGCATTGCGCAACGTCTCGCTGCAGATCGAAGAGGGTGAGAGGGTGGCCATCGTCGGGGCCAACGGCTCGGGCAAGTCCACGCTCGCTCGGCACCTCAACGCCCTCCTCCTGCCGACGCAGGGCGAGGTTCACGTGGCAGGCCTCGATAGCCGCCAGGTCGCCCACCATCCGGAGATCCGGCGGACGGTCGGCATGGTCTTCCAGCGTCCTGACGATCAGGTGGTCGCCTCCGTGGTAGAGCACGACGTGGCGTTTGGCCCTGAGAACCTCGGCTGGCCGCGTGATCGGATCCAGACCCAGGTGCGGGCCGCCTTGGAGGCCGTGGGCCTCTGGGAGGAACGGCTCCGCCCGCCCCACATGCTTTCCGCAGGGCAGATGCAGCGACTGGCCCTCGCCGGGGTCCTGGCGATGCGCCCCAGCTGCATCGTCTTTGACGAGGCCACGGCGATGCTCGATCCTGCCGGACGACGCGCCGTGCGCGAGCTGATGCACGACCTTCATCAGCAGGGCCTGACGCTCATTTCGATCACACACCTGATGGATGAGGCCCTGGAGGCCGACCGGGTCGTCGTCCTCCACCGCGGCGAGGTCGCCTTGGACGACACGCCGGATGCCGTGTTCCGCCGGCGAGAGGAGCTGCGTGCGCTCGGACTTGACGTGCCGACACCGGCGCGGGTGGCTGCTGCGCTGCACGCGCGCATCCCCGAGCTGCCCGAGCACCTGATCACGGTGACGGATCTGATCACGGCGCTGGAGGCGCTCCCGCGTGCCCCCTATGCCGCGTCACACCAGACCGGCGCTGCGGCGGCATCCGGCGCGCCGGCAGGCTCAGTGCACCCGCCGCTTATCGAGGTCAGCGACCTCGGACACACCTACATGCGCGATACGCCCTTTGCCCGCCGCGCCATCCAGGATGTCGCGTTGACGGTCGCGGGAGGGCAGGCTCACGGGCTCATCGGGCCCACGGGATCGGGGAAGTCGACGCTGTTGCAGCACCTCAATGGACTCCTGCGCCCCCAGGAGGGTGCGGTCCGCATCGGCAGCTTCGACCTGACCGATCCGGCGTGTGACGTCCGCGCGGTGCGACGCATGGCGGGCCTGGTTTTCCAGATGCCGGAGATGCAGATCTTCGAGCAATATGTCGGCGACGAGATCGCCTACGGCCCGCGCCTGGCGGGCCTGGAGGGCGAGGCGCTTCGCGAACGCGTGCGCTGGGCCATGACCCTTGTCGGGCTCGACTTCGAGGGCTTCAAGGACCGCCTGACCTTCGCACTCAGCGGCGGCGAGAAACGCAAGGTGGCCCTGGCTTCCACGCTCGCACTGCAGCCCGCTATCCTGCTCTTGGACGAACCCACGGCGGGCCTCGATCCGGGGGCGCGCGATGAGCTGCTCGCCCACCTTGGGCAGCTCATCGCGCCGGAGAAGGGCATGACCGTCGTCCTCTCCTCCCACCAGATGGAGGACATTGCCGCGCTCTGCAGACACGTGACGGTGATGTCTCAGGGCACGACGGTGGCGAGCGCCGGTGCTTCCGCGATCTTCGGCGACGCAGATCGTCTGGAGGGATGGGGGCTGGCGGCGCCTGCCGCCGCCCAGATCGCCGCAGAACTGAACGCCCGCGGATGGGCCTTGCCCGGGGACATCATCGACGAGGCGCAACTCATCGCCGCCCTGACCGAGGGGCTGGGCAGGTAAGGCGAGGGGCGGATTCCTATGGAGAGCTTCGAGTTCCAGCGCTACGTGACCATCGGCCAACACATGCCGACGGGGTCGCCGATCCATCAGCTCGACCCTCGCACGCGCATCGTGGGCGCACTGCTCCTGATGCTCGCCGTGACCTTTGCACCGGGGCTCCCCGGACTGGCCATGGCCCTGGTCGGGGCGCTGATCCTGACAGGCGTGGCGCGCGTGCCGGTCGACTACGCGCTGAAGGGTCTGCTGGCCCCACTGCCCTTCATCCTCTTCCTCGTCGCGCTCCAGATCCTCTTGGGCCCCACGATGCTGCCGAGCCGGCAAGCAGAGGAAGCTACCCTCGCCGTCCTCTGGCGCTGGGGCCCATTCACCGTGTCGACCTTCAGCATCGTCAGTGGGCTGAAGATCCTGCTGCGCTTCCCTGCGCTGATCCTGATCATCACGCTTTTCTCCGTCTCGACCTCAACCGCCGAGATGGTCCACGGCCTGACCTCGCTGCTGCGCCCGCTGCAGAAGCTCAAGCTGCCGGTCCAGGACTTCGTGCTGATGATCCAGGTGGCGCTGCGCTTCTTGCCCCTGCTCGCGCGCGAGGCGGAGCGCATCGCCAAGTCGCAGGCGTCGCGCGGCGCCGAGTGGGGCACCGGGCGCTCAGGCCTTCTGCGGCGTGCGCGGCAGGCCCTGCCGATCCTCATCCCCCTGTTCCTGGTCAGCCTGCAGCGCGCCGAGAACCTTGCTGTGGCCATGGATGCCCGCGGCTACCGCAGCTTTAGCGAGCGCACCTCGCTCGTGCAGCTACACTTCCACCCTAAGGACGCGGTCGCCTTAGCCGGCTGTCTGATCTTTGCCGCAGCGATCACCCTCCTCTAGCGCCGCACACCGGCCCGCCTCCGCCCTTCGCTCCGAAGTGTGACCCGTCGCCGGTACTCCCTTTACGGTCCGTTAACCCGCGCTTAACCGTCACCAGCTATGCTGTGGATGCCAGTCCCGCGCTTGCCGTCGAGCACGGGCTGCTGGAGTTCTCGGACCGCCAACCCTCGCTCATTGTCTCCGGCGTGAACTTCGGAGCGAATCTGAGCGTCGACGTCACGATTTCGGGTACGGTCGGTGCAGCCCTGGAAGGTAGCGCCTTCGGCATTCCTTCCCTCGCCGTCTCCCTGGAGATGAGCCCGGACTACTATCTCACCGGCGACGCCGACGCGGATTACGCAGCAGCAGAAGCCTATGTGCGACGATTCGCCGGCGCTGTCTTGCGGCATGGTATGCCCTACGGCGTCGACGTGCTGAACCTCAACATACCTTCAGATGCTACGCCTCAGAGGCCTTGGCGCCGCACCTACCTCTCGCGTCGGCGCTATTTCGATCCCGTTAAGCCGATGCGCACGAGCGACTCCGGCAGGCCCCGCTATCGCATCATCGCCGATCCGGCGCAGGCGGAGCCCAATTCTGACCTCCACGTGCTCCTGGTGGAGCGTCTGGTTTCCCTTACTCCGCTCTCGCTTGACTTGAGCGCCGGTGGCAGCGACTTCGCGCTGGACGACATGCTGACTGCGGGGCTGGCAGCATATCAGGCGCTTCCCGAGCGTATGGCGTTACCGGCGCAACTCAAGGCTCGCCCTTGGGTGACAGCCGACGCATAGGCGTGCGCAGGCTTCGCAAGGCTCACGAGATCTGGTAGAATGGCGCCACGATGACATCATTCGCCAGGAGGACACGATGGACCTCTCCCAGCCTGTGGGGATCG
>JAXGUU010000019.1:0-23775 GCA_040774145.1 Anaerolineae bacterium | reverse complement strand
GGCGATGTGCGGCGCCGTCTGCAGAAAGAGCACCAGCGCAACTTGCTGGCGTGGGTGGTCGCCAACGTGGAAGAAGGTCGCTCGACCGAGCAGATCTGCGCCCAGTTGGCTATATGAAGCTGTTAAAGTGCAAAGATAGTGATGAAGGCAACGTCTCGGGGAGAGGATAGATAATCATGAACCTGGTCGAATCATTAGAACGCCAGATGGTCAAGCCCAGTTCGAGTGTACCTGAGCTGAACGTCGGAGATACAGTTCGCGTCCATGTCCGCATTGTTGAGGGAGAGCGCGAGCGCGTTCAGCCCTTCCAGGGTACCATCATCCGTCTACGCAAAGGCACGACGGTCAATGCAAACTTCACCGTGCGCCGGATTGCATCGCACGGCATCGGCGTTGAGCGTACCTTCCTCCTGCACTCGCCGCGCATCGAGCGGGTCGAGGTCTTGCGCCACGCCAAGGTGCGCCGTGCCCAGCTCTACTACCTCCGCAACCTCCGCGGTCGCTCCGCACGCCTGAAGGAACGCCGCGTCTAGGATCGTCCACTGGCCACGCACGTCAGGCCCCTCATCGGCATCACCGGGCGGAAGGACACTTCCGCCCGATTGCTTAGCACCCCCATGCACTCCGTGGGAGCCACCTACACGCGGGCGATCCAGCGCGCCGGTGGCACGCCGGTCATTCTCCCGCCCATCATGCACGAGGACGATTGGCCAAGCCTACTCCGGAAACTGGACGGGCTGCTCATGAGCGGCGGCGAGGACATCGCTCCAGCGGCGTATGGGCAGGAGCAACAGGCCTGGACGGGACGCATCGACGAGACACGCGACTACGCGGAACTGGGGCTGGTCGAGCGCTGGCTGGGCCTGGATCGCCCTCTCTTGGGGATCTGCCGTGGCTATCAGGTGCTCAACGTCGCTCTGGGAGGCACGCTGCTCCAGGATATTATGACCGAGCGCAGCGATACCCTGGATCACGCCTACGTCCCGGGGCGACCCATGGAGACTACCGTTCACGAGGTCCGAATTCAGGCAGAGAGCCATCTTGCCCGTGCCCTCGGCGGCACATGCTTTTCCGTCAACAGCGCCCACCATCAGGCGGTCTCGGAGCCGGGGCGGGGACTCGACGTGGTTGCCCACGCCCCCGACGGCATCATCGAGGCCACGGAACTGCCGCAGCATTCCTTCTGCATCGGCGTGCAGTGGCACCCTGAGGCTATGCTCAGACACTCGACCTCGATGCTGCCGCTCTTCAAGGCGTTCGTTGAAGCTACATCGTGACCGCACGATCGAGACATGCAAACAGCGGGGGACAATCCCCCGCTGTCTTTTTGTGGCAGCGCCGGCTAGGCGGCTTCGGGTCTATCCTCTGCTGTCTGTAGCGTGATGGGCCGTCCCTGCTTGAAGGATTCCAGCTGCTCTTCGAGCTCTTGCCGCCGCGTCTCGGCAGCCGTCTTCCCTTCCTGAACCAACTCCTCCACACCCTCTCGAATCCGGTGCTGCAACTCAGATCCTGACTCAGGAGCAAAGAGCAGCGACAGCATCCCCCCTGTCCAGATCCCCACCAGGAAACCGACAAGGAACACAAAGAACTTGC
This sequence comes from Anaerolineae bacterium, assembly GCA_040774145.1. Classification (GTDB taxonomy): domain Bacteria; phylum Chloroflexota; class Anaerolineae; order B4-G1; family SLSP01; genus PWVB01. Next base: position 22,182 of record JAXGUU010000019.1, on the reverse strand, counting down.
GCATTTTCACACCTCCTCATCGTGCATATGCCCTCATTATAGGCCAAGAGCCCCAACGCGCAATGCGGATCGACGCCTAGCGTGGGGGTACCCATTCGTTCTGCTAGTCGGCGGGCGTAGGGGTGAGCGTGAGTGTAGGCGTCAGCGTCACGGCGGACGTCGCCGTGACCGTAGGCGTCGCCTCCGGCTCGACCTCCTCCCACAAGATGAGCTGCCGCGAGACCCACCCCTCCCCTTCATCCGGAGGGCAGGGCTCAATCTGCACCGTCAACACCGGCGGGCCCGTAGGGCTATCGATATAGAGATTGTAGACGTGCCCCGGCTCCACCTCGAAGTCGGCATAGCCCAGTCCAATCTCGGGCCGAAAGCCCGTGATGGCGCGGTCCGCACCGCTCTCCCAGATCAACCAGATCTCGCGCATCGGCAGTCCCACCTGCTCCGATACCTCGCGACCACGGACCTCGACGGTACGGGATAGCTCGAGCGAGATCGCGATAACGGGTTCCGGTTCACACGTCAGCGTCTGCGAGACGACGCGGAACGGTGGTTCAGCCGTCGGCAGCGGCGTAGGGGTGACGGTCGGTCGGGAGCGCCGCGTCGCGGTCGGTGTGACGGTCGGGGCCGGGCTGGACGGCGTCGGGGTGAGGTCGGATGACGCAGAGGGAGCCGGCGGCACGACAGGTAGCGTCCCGTCGATGAGCATGCCGCCCCCATCGAGATAGACCGCCACGCCGGGACCGGAGGCTCCGTAGTCGGCAGCCAGGCGGGCAATGCGCTGAATCACCTCCATGGGATGGCCCAGAACCACCGCCCGGTTCAGGACATCGGTCGCCGCCGTCGCGACCTCGTCCTCCGCAAGATTGAGCAGACGTACCTGGGTCCGGTCCCAGTTACCCTCAATCGCATACCCCCACACAACCATCCGCGCCCAGTCCTGTCGGTAACGCGGAGCGAGCATCGGGGGATAAGTGTCAACATAGGTCAAGGGCCCCACAAACCACGTGTAGATCAACCCGCCGACGAGCCCCAACAGCAGACCGACGACCACCACGCCCCACAGCTTCATTCCGCACCCCCGAGCAGGTAGGGGGCCATCGCCGGGGAATCCACCCGGAGAGCGCGCGCCAACCGGACGAAGGGCACGATCAACTCTGCCCCACGTCCCTCCTGAATCCAGCGTTCGGTCACCTCAACCAGCGGCGCTGTGAAAGGCTCACCCTCCAGAGCACGCAGGCGCTGCTCGGCCCGAGCCAGATCGCCATCGGCACTGTACGCGAGGGCGACAAGGCGCACGTACTCGACCTGGTAATCGGCGCGCATGGAGGCCGGGCGGATCTCCTCCCGCTGCATGGGGAAGAGTACCCACCCGATCAGCATCGCCAGGCCGATGCCTGCCGCAATACCGAGGACGAACGCCGCAAGTCGTTTCATGGTTAGGAAGCATCTTACATCGGAAGGCGCAGAGGACAATCCACGCCCGACCGCTCAGCGCAGGACGAGGGGGAGGTAGAGGTACGACATCGTCTCGACCTGCAGAACGATGTCGAGGGTCGTCGTGAGCCCGGCGGTGATCCGGATCGCATCGTACATAGCGGGGCCATACCCCGCTCCAAGAGCTGTCACCGTATAGGTGTCTGAGACCGGGTTCATCGAATAGAATCCCAGATGGTCCGAAACGCCTTGCCAGCTATGTACCGAGTCCATCTGAGCCACAACCGTCACACCGGCGATGTTGCTCCCGAAGGCGTCGCTGACAGAGCCACTAAGCACACCCAGCGTCAAGGCGTCAGCCATCTGCACAGCCTTGAGCGCATCCAGACGTCCCCATCCATAGACGTTGTTCGGGACGGCGTCCGCTTCATCGCCGCACTGGCTCGACGTGCGCGCGACGGCTGTCGTGTTGAGCAGGTACTCCGTCGTGGCGACCTCGCCGATCAGGTCGGGGCGAGCCGACCAGAGCAGCGCGACCGCGCCCGCCACGTGCGGTGAGGCCATCGAGGTGCCCGACATCACCGTGTAGCCGCCCGGCACGCTTGACCGGACCCCGACACCCGGCGCCGCGAGGTCGGGCTTGAGCAGGTCGCTCCCGGTGCCGCGGCTGCTGAACGTAGCAATGACATCGGAGCTGTCCGTGGCCCCCACGCTGTAGGTCGCGTCATACATCCCAGGTGGGGCGCTCACCGTGCCGCAATAGGGATAGGTCCCGCCACTGTTACCCGCGGAGGCAACCACCACGATGCCTGCGGCACGTACCGCATTCACGGTCTGCTCCAGCAACGCGAGATGCTCTGCGTCACAGCCCTCGGAAGGTGGACAGCTCCAGGAATTGTTGATCACGTGAGGGGCCCGTGAGGGGTCGCGCTGGGAGGCGTCGCCACCCACCGGATAGGGCGCCATGAAGAACTCGAAGCACTCGATGTAACTCGCCGGCGTGCCCACGCCAAGCTGCATATTCCGGCAGCCGATCCACTGCGCCCCTGGGGCAACGCCGATCTGGTTGTCGGCGCCGTCATCGCCCACCATCGTGCCCATCGTGTGCGTGCCATGTCCGTGGTCATCACAGGGAACGGGGCTGTCCGGCGGACACGATCCGCCCGCGGTGTGGATGGCATCGTGCCAGTTGTAATCGTGGTCGACGGCAAGACCGTCCCAGCCGCGATACTGCGCCTGAAGGGCGGGGTGATCCCACTGATAGCCGGTGTCCTGGCCTGCGACGACCACGCCCTCGCCGTGGTAGCCCAGCGTCCACACCTGCGGCGCGCCGACACGCTGGACGCCCCACGCGACTGCCGTCGCGGATTGAGGCGCACGCAGCCGAGGATCAACAGGCTCGATGCCGGCGGACACACGAGGGTTCGTGAGCACGCGGGCAACTTCAGGACGCCGCGCCAGCTCGTCCAAGAAAGCGCGGCTGAGCTGCACCGGCCCATCGTTGCGCACGAGCAATGCGTTGACGATATAGTAGGCGCGATGGCTCAGACCGCGCCGGTCAAGCCAGGCTTTCAGCGGCTGTTGCGACGGTTGAGCCGTCTGCCAGAGATGATCAGCGACCGCCCCCCGGCTCGGTGCGCGGGCGCTCAAAGCCGACAGCTCCAGGGCGTCCGCCTGATCGTGCAGGACCACCAGCGCCTCATCCCATGGTGCACCCTCGAGCGCATAGCTGCCCTGCACCGAAGCCGCGATCGCTATTGCGAGAAAGGCGAGCCCGGATAACCACCGACCGATCCGGTGCTTTCTAGTCAGCGCGCGAGCTATGATCATGGCGAGAGCTCCTCCGGCGATCGGATGACGTAGGGCAAGTATAGCATTGTCGTCGCGGTCGAGTCGACAAAGGCCGCCGAGACCGGTCCCCACACACCGTCACCGTCGCGCCCGCGCACGAAGACGAGGGGGCGCGACGTGACGCCCTGATCGTCGGGCGAAGCTGCAGTCGCCGGGGGGAGCGTCACGGTCACTGTGCCGGCGACGTATTCAACAGCGCTGTCGAATGCGCCATCCACCGGCAGCAGCGGCGTCGGCTGACCTCCCTCCCACGGCGGCACATCACAATAGACTTCTGCATCCGTTATCACCACGTCGGTCCCTACCAGACCCGCGTCGATCTGTGCCGTGATCGTGAGGGCCAACTGCGTATCCAGAAGGGCCCCGCGGGCAACAACCCGCAGAGCGTCCGGTCCGGCGGGCAACAGATAGGGCGCTCGGGCCACTTTGGCCGCATAGAGCAGGGCGTCGAGATTGGGGCGGACGAGATCATCGTAGCGTTCACACGCAGGATAGAAACCATCCACGCTGCTGCCGATCTCAAAGGTGTAGGCCGGGACGCCCAGCTCGCCATAGACGAAATCATCGGTGGTCCCCGACGCCGGGTAGAGCAGACTCGCCTGTTTGGCCACATAGCCGTTGGCCGCGGCGAAGCGCTCACCCAATTGCGTCAGCTCGACGGCGTTGGAAGCTTCAGCATAGGTGTGGCCCCACGGCCAAAGGACCAGATTGCCATAGCTGTGCAGCGAGATGAAGAGGCCGGACACGTCCTCGGGAGCCGCTGCCCCCTGATCCGCTTCACGCCGATCGGGGAACATCTCCCGCGCCAACCTCTCGATCGCCTCCGTCTCAGACTCGGAGACCGCCCACGGGCCTTGGTAGGTCTCCACACAGGGATCGGTGCCGGCAGCGCCCCAGGCATAACTGGAGTTACGGTTGAGATCGATGCCGAAGTGCGTGCCGCTGCAGATACCGTAGGAGGGGTTAGCGTTCTTTCGCCAGTAGGCCCAGAGCGTTCCGGCCTCGTTGCGCACGTGGCCATCGGGGTTCGCGCTCACCAGGACCTCAACGCGATGGTGATCCAGCAACCAGGTTGCGTCGGGTTCGCGCCCATACCCCTGCAGCAGATCGTCTACGAAGGCCATCGCTACCTCGGGCGTGATCAACTCGCGCCCGTGGATATTGGCGATGAGGAAGAGGACCGGCCTATCCAACAGCTCAATCGTCTGCCGGGGCCCGGACTCCTGACGGGTGAGCTGCAGCATCAACAGCGGGCGGCCCTCGTAGCTGTGACCGATGGTGATCAACCGCGTCAGTGCCGGATAGGTACCTGCCCAGAGGTCCAACTGCGCGTAGAGCTCCTCGATCGTTCGGTAGCAGGGAGCGTCAGGAATCGTCGCGGGCTGCACCGCGGGAGGGGTTATCCGCTCAACTGAAAAGCCGCGCTCGATGAGCCAAGCCACCTCGGACGGTGTGACCCAGGCCACGACGCTGCCGGCGGCGTCCTGTTCGCGCGTCGCACGATCGGGGGCTGTGTCGACGACCTCCCACACATCGAGCTGCTGGGCAAGGAAGGTCAACTCGTCGCGAGAGGCGAAAGCGATGCGCGCGAGGTCTCCCCCGACACCGGCACCGGCGACCGGCGTGGTACGAGGCCGGCTCTGACCCAACAGCAGGCAGAGGACCACCAACCCGACGCAGCCGTATCGCTTCAGTCCGGACACGTTAGGTAAGCCTCCGTCGAGCAGAGGCTACGCTTGCTCGGAGATCAAGCGATAGCCGACGCCCCGCTCCGTCACCAGCTCAAAGGGCGCAGCGGCCTGGGCCAGGGCTTTCCTGAGCCAGTGGATGTGCACATCCAACGTCCGCGTATCACCCATGAAATCGGTCCCCCAGACCTCTTTCATGAGCTGCTCACGGGTGATGATCGTGTCCGGCGATTCCAGGAAGACCAGACACAGGGAGGTCTGCTTGGGCGTCAGGGGTATCTGTTGGACATTCCAGATCAAGAGGCGATTCTCGGTATCCAGGCATAGCCCCCGCCATTCGGACGTCTCACGAACGTCCGTGGGAACGGCCCGACTGAGGCGTCGCAGCAGCTGACCACTCGAAAAGGGGTGGCGCAGATAGCCGTTCGCCTGGGGCATCTGGTCAAGACGCATGCCTTTGCCCAAGAGAAGCATCGTGGGAACCGGTACCGGCAGGGCACTGAGCGTATCGCAGAAGCGCTGGACATCGAACCGGATCGATGGGACGTCAACAAGCACGAGATCGGGCGGGGACTCGTCGATCGAGGCAAGGGCCTCACGACGCAGGGACACGACCACCACCTCGTATCGATCCGTCAAGCCGGGGAGTATCTCGCGCTCGACCGAGCGTAGCCCAACAATGAAGAGGATGCGCTGGCGATCCAAAGCTCACTCCTTGCCTTCCGGCTGAGACCACTGTGACCACGAGGTGCCGCGTCCAAGTATACAGAGAGGTATCAGGAGTGCAAACACGCCATTCGAGCGCGCCGATGAGCAGGCGAAGACCCTTGACCTCTTCACCGTCTGACGCAGAATGTGACCGCACCTGAAGACAGGAAGCTGAGGAAAGCTATGCATATCGCGTTTTTGAACCCGCAGGGGAACTTTGATGCTCACGACCGCTACTGGACAGAGCACCCCGATTTCGGCGGGCAACTCGTCTATGTCAAACAGACCGCCATCGCGATGACGAAGCTGGGCCATACCGTCGACATCATAACCCGACAGATCATCGACGCCGACTGGCCCGAGTTCGCGCAGCAAGTGGACAGCTATCCGAACTGCCCCGATCTGCGGATTCTGCGCTTGCCGGCGGGGCCGGATCGGTTTCTGAGAAAGGAGCTGCTCTGGCCGCACATCGGAGGATCCTGGGTGCCCAACATCCTGGCCTTCTACAGGCAGGAGGGAACCTTGCCCGATGCCTTCACGGCTCACTACGCCGACGGCGGTCTCAGTGGTGTACTCCTGGAGGAGGAGACCGGCATCCCCTTCACCTGGACGGGGCACTCGCTTGGCGCGCAGAAGATGGATCAGTTGGGCGTGACGTACGCCAATTTGGCGGATCTCAACGCCTATCACCATTTCGCCTCGCGGATCGTGGCCGAGCGACTGAGTATGAACCGCTCTGCAGTCAACATCACCAGCACCCGCCAGGAACGATTCGAGCAGTACGCACACCACGTCTATCGAGACGCCGTCGACGTCCGGGACGATCGCCGATTCGCAGTTATTGCACCGGGGGTCAACCTGCAGATCTTCGACCACGACGTCGTGAACGACGATGAGGTCGCGACCCAGGCCTATATGCGTGCAATGCTCCGTCGTGACCTCGACGCGGAGCGCGTAGACCTACCTGCCATCGTGGCGGCTAGCCGCCTCGATCCCAAGAAAAACCACATCGGCCTGATCAGGGCCTTCGCGGAGTCACCTGATCTGCAGGCGAGCGCGAACCTCTTGCTTGTCACCGGCGCGCTCAACGACCCGCTACACGACGACACCCGGGCCACACCACCCGAGAGAGAGGTGCTGAAACAGATCCACGGTGTCATTGAAGAGCACCACCTGTGGGGGAAAATCAGCGCTTTCGCCCTGCGCGGTCAGCGAGCCCTCGCTGCGGCCTATCGCTTCCTGGCACGACAGAAGTCGGTCTTCGCGCTTACGTCTCACTATGAGCCCTTTGGCCTGGCCCCCTTGGAGGCCGCTGCCGCCGGTCTGCCGCTGATCGTGACCAAGAACGGAGGGCCGAGTGAGAGTTTGCGCACATGCGAGACTGAGTACGGGGTGCTGGTCGACCCTAGAGATCCTAGGGACATCGCCGCCGGTCTATTGCGCATCATCGGAGATCGCGACGCGTGGCAGACCTTCAGCGAACGGGGGCGGCAGCGCGTCACGGAGCGCTACACCTGGGAGCGAACCGCCGAAAGCTACCTAGGCCAGATCGCGACCACGACCGCCCGTCCGGACGCCCGGCGCCCGGAAGACCTGCTGCCGATTCACCCTTACCTCCGCGGCATAAGCGCGGATGAGGTCACGCCGGACGAATTGAGAACGCTCTACTTCGTCTGGGAACGGGAGTGGGGCTAGGTCAGACGCTGCAGCAGCGGGGGAAGCAGGCGCGACCAGTCGTAGGCCTCGGCGTAGGTCCGTGCGCGCGTCCCCCAGGTCGCACGAAGATCGGCATCCTGAGCAAGCACGATGCAGGCGTCGGCGAAAGCCGCCGCTGTCTCGGCAAGGAACATCGCACGCTTGGGATCTGCAAAGCCCTCAGCGGCGAGGGGCGTCGCGACAATGGCCTTGCCCATCGCTGTGGATTCCAGGAGCTTCAGCCGCGTCCCGCCCCCGACCAACAAAGGCACGACATAGACCGTCGCCGCGGCAATATAGGGCCGGGTGTCCGGCACCTCACCGGTGATGACGATGTCAGAGTTGTCCTGTAGTCGCTTGAGTCGCGCGTGCGGGCGACGCCCGACGATGTAGAAGCGAGCCTCGGGCAACGCCACCCGAATGCGGGGCCAGACCTTGTCGACAAACCAGAGCACCCCGTCCACGTTGGGCCGAAAGTCCATCGTACCGGTGAAGATAAAGGCCGGTTGGCGCATCTCCGGACCGGAAGCGGTCTCCTCCGGCGCACGACGGTCTGCCGGCGCACGACGGTCTGCCGGCGCACGACGGTCTGCCGGCGCACGACGGTCTGCCGGCGCACGACGGTCTGCCGGCGCATAGGCCTCGACATCGATCCCATTGGGGATGACAAGCGGGTTCACGTCTCCGGCAATCGCGCGCAGCGCCGCCGCGTCCGCCTCGGAAACGGCAATGACCAAGTCGGCACGGCGACACGCTTCTGCTTCAAAGCGACGCAGGCGACGCCACTGAATCGAGGAGTAGAGCGCGCCTGCCCACCTACACGGTCGGCGCCAGTCTGAGCGCGCCGCACGCCTTTGCAGAAGGTATTCACAGTTGTGCGCATCGAAGGCCAGCCGTCCACCCAAGTCGGAGCAGGTAGCCAGGTAGGGCGTCATCTCCAACCCCTCAACGAGCACCCAGTCAAAGCGATACTGAGCAAGCCAGGCCTCAAGCTGTTGTCGAAAGGGCATGCTGATCAGACGCTGAGTGAGGTCGGGCCGGCTGGTGGTCAGCAGATCGCGCAAGCGGTCGCGCACCGTGCGTTCCGGCTGAGGCATCACCGCGATCCTAGCCACACGATCCAGCAGCACCGGGTCGGGCTCAAGGGGCTGATCAGGGGCCGCGAAGGTGAGGAGAGACACCTCGTGGCAGGTCGACAACGCTTGCAGCAGACCCCAATTCCGCAGCGCCGTGCCCTGTCGGGGCGGATAGGGCATCTGCGGTGTGAGCAGCAGGATCGAGCCCATCACGTGTCGCTGCTTCGTCTAGGTGGCACGGAGTCTGGCCACGGCAGCGCCCACGGCGAGCACGAGATGCAGACCCCAGATCAGGAGCCCTTGAAGACCCCACAGGTTACCCTGCAGGAGCATGAGGAGCGGCAGCAGGCTCAGCCCCAGCACAGGAAGGGAGCCGGCCACGATCCCCGCGCCCACGATCCACCAGAGGTGCGGGCCGAACCGTCGGCCCACGGCGCGCCACACGAGCTCGGCCGTCAGGCTGCCGGCCAGCGGCGAGAGGAAAATGAGGAACCACCAGCTACCCAACAAGGGCAGGATGCTCGCGACACCTCCCAACACCACCGAGATGACCCCGGCTATCACGTAGTCGGTCGAGCGCGACTGAACGAAGCGCTCTTTGTGCCCACGCTGACAATCCGGACAGAGGTAGCCCACAGGCGTACGACGCGCGCATTTCACGCAGATGGGGGTCTCACACTGATAGCATCTCAGCGTCGTCTCAACCTTAGGATGCCACTGACAGTAGAGGAGGTCGTCCAGCTCTTCGCTCATACCGATCTCACTGTGGGCCGGACGCTGTTGAGTTATGCGGCGTCAGACGCTCTACCAGGGTCGCGTAGAAGTCATCACGGCTACGCAGACGAAGGAACTGCGCACTCATCTTGCTGCGCTCCACGCGGACGACATCGCCATTCTCGAGCTCCCCCTCCATACGTCCGTCCACCGACAGCATGCCGGGAATCTCCGTCTCGGTCCGCACCTCGATCACCGCCTCGGCATCGAGAACAAAGGGGCGGTCCAGGCTGAGATGGGGAGCCGCCGGAATCATCACAATGTTCTCCAGCCAGGGCGGCAGGATCGGGCCCCCTACCGCGTAGGCATAGGCCGTCGATCCGGTCGGCGTGGAGAGGATGAGCCCATCAGCCACATAGCGCGTGAGGAGCGCTCCATCGACGAAGGTGGAGAGCCGCACGGTGCGCGCCAGCGCCCCACGGCTGATGGCGGCGTCATTCAGGGCTTGCTCCTGGGCGATGGCAACACCCCCTCGAAGGAGGGTCACGCACAGCATCATGCGCTTCTCCACGTACCCCTCGCCGGACAAGACGCGTTGTAGGGCCGACGGCCAATCCTCAGGGCTGGCTTCGGTCAGGAAGCCCACCCGCCCGAGGTTGATGCCGAGAAGGGGGATGCCGTCAGGGGCGGCGTGCTGCGCCACCCGGAGAATCGTGCCGTCGCCGCCCAACGTGATCAGTAGATCCGCGCGCGCATTGGAGGCCGGATAGGCCGGCGTCGAGCAGTGCCAAGCTTGGACGCCCTGGGCCTCAAGCCACGCCGCGATCTCCTGCGTCAGCGCCAAGGATCGCTCGACACGCACGTTGTAGATCAGGCCGACGCACCGGATACTCACGACGCAGAACCCAACGCCCCCAGACGCGCCTGCAACACCGAGACGATCTCCGCCAAGGCGATGTTGGCCTGATCTCCGGTCGCCATATCGCGCAGGGTAACCTCGCCGCGCAGCAACTCGTTCTCACCGATGATGAGCGCGAATCGCGCCTCGCGCTTATTGGCGTGGCGCAACTGCGCACGCAAGCTACCACGCATGGCGATCTGCGCGCCGATGCCGGCACGACGCACCTCATCGAGCAGGCTGACCGCGTGCGTGCGGCTGGCCTCACCGAGATAGATCAGGTAGACCGGCGGCTGCGGCAGCGCCGGCACGGGTGTGTCCTGCGCCTTCATCACCAGCACCGCGCGCTCCATGCCCGCCGCAAAACCCACCGCGGGTGTGGAAGGGCCCTCCAGCAGCTCCGCAAGGCCATCGTAGCGCCCACCACCGCAGACAGCCGCCTGCGCGCCGATGCCCTCCGCCCAGGTCTCAAAGACCGTCTTGGTGTAGTAGTCGAGGCCGCGGACCAGCCGGTGGTTGAGTGTATACGGCTTATTGAGCGCATCGAGGTCACGCCGCAGCTCAGCGAAGTGCTGTTCGCAGCTTTCACACAGCATATCCGTGATCTTCGGAGCAGCCAGGATCACAGGCTGGCACTGCGGGCGCTTACAGTCCAGCACGCGCAGCGGATTCTGGACCACGCGCCGCCGGCAATCCTCGCAGATCACGTCCTCAGATCCATGGTAGTGGGCCTGCAACGCCTCGACGTAAGCCGGACGGCAAAGGGGACAGCCCGTGGAGTTCAGCTGGAACGAGAGGTTCTTGAAGCCCAACTCCGCGTAGATATCCCACGCCAGAAGCATGATCTCCAGATCCGCCAGAGAGCTCTCCACGCCGATGATCTCGGCATTGAACTGGTGGAATTGGCGATAGCGCCCCGCTTGCGGCTCCTCATAGCGAAAGGCCGGCCCCATCGAGTAGAGTTTCACGGGTTTGGGCAGGACGTGCATGCCGTTCTCGATGTAGGCCCGCACCACGCCCGCCGTGAACTCGGGGCGCAAGGTCATGTCACGATCCCCTTTGTCCTTGAAGGAGTACATCTCCTTGTCGACGATATCCGTGCCTTCGCCGACACCGCGGGCAAAGAGCTCTGTCATCTCGAAGATCGGGGTGTCAATCCGCTCAAAGCCACGCTGCAACGCAGCGCGTGCCACCACTGATTGGAAGTGATGCCAGTAGCGTTGATCTTCGGGGAGGATGTCCTGCGTGCCCTTGGGGCGGGTGAATTGTGCCATGTCGTTGTCCTTAAGCCTTCCACAAAATGTAGCCCAATGGCCTGCATTATAGGGCATCTCAAGGAGGATGACAAGATCACTGGACAGGGGATGAGTTTGTGATAGTATCCAACACGTTGGCTGAGGCTCATCGCCGCTCGCCCACCCATCTACTCTCGACGCAGCGCATCGAAACAGCCTAAGAGCCACCACTATTGACAGAGATAACATCCGCATTGACCATCCGTGCCCAACCGCGCCAATCTAGGCCTTGGGCACGCCGAGAGCTCCGGCAGCAGGCCGAGGCTGCAGAGCCGATCAAAGACCCCGAAGCATAGCCGAAGGGTGGAGGTAGAGAGTATGAAACTAGATGAAGTCCTTGAGGCCACCGAAGCAGAGATGCTGGTCAAGCCCCCTTTCAACATCGACTTAGAGTCCGCCTGCGCATCTGACCTCATGAGCGACGTGCTCCTTTTCACGAAGCCCAGTATGTTGCTCGTAACGGGTCTGACCAATCCCCAGGCCATACGAACCGCAGATATGGCGGAGTCTCCCGCGGTGTTATTCGTGCGGGGCAAATACCCGCCCCCAGAGACGCTGGAACTCGCTGAGGAGATGGGGGTCGCCGTGATGCTGTCACCTTACACGATGTTCGAGGCTGCCGGCCTCCTCTACGAGGCCGGATTGAGGGGCATCGGCAAGTTGCCGATTATGCGCCAACAGCGCTAGGTGGTGAGCAAGGCTTTACGGCAACTTAGGGATTCCGCCCAATGAAACGCGAGTTCGCACTTCTGGGGTTCATGGGGAGCGGAGGGGCTCTCTCCAAGATCCATGAACTGATCCGCGAGATGCAGGTTTCGCGCGTGATGACAGCCAATGTCTTCACGTTATCCCCGGATGCGACGATGAAGGAACTGGAGGATCTGCTCCGAGAGCATCACATCTCGGGCGTCCCCGTTATCGAGAACCAAGAGCTTGTCGGTATTGTGAGTATCGAGGACCTCATTCACGCTCTGGAGAACCAGCAGCTTGACACCCCGATCCATGAGTATATGACCAGCAAGGGATTGATCACGGCACACGCGCAAGAGCCGGTGATGGAGGCCCTAAGGCGCTTCGAGCACACAGGTATCGGGCGTATGCCCGTCCTGGATGCGCGAGGCAAGCTGGTGGGCATCATCACGCGGGGTGATATCACCATAGCCCTTCTAGGTGCCCTGCAGGAGCTCTACACGGAGGCCGAGGCCATGCAGCAACGCCCCCAGCACTTTTTCGATGCGCTCGAGTCCGAAAACACGAGCCTCCTGCTGCGCTACCGGATCGAGAAGGGCAACTTCGCGCGCGGGGGCGATGCTTCGGCGAAGATCAAGCGTGCTTTGCTCCGCATCGGGGCCTCACCGCAGCTCGCCCGCCGGGTCGCCATCGCGACCTACGAAGCGGAGATCAATCTGATCATCCATGCCAATGACGGGGGCCTCATCCTCGCTGACATCCAACCCACGGAGATCACGATCGTAGCCCAGGACTCGGGACCGGGCATCGCCGATGTGGACCTGGCACGCCAACCGGGGTACTCAACCGCGACGCCGGAGGTGCGTGAGATGGGGTTTGGGGCCGGTATGGGCCTGACCAATATCGAGCGCTGCACCGACAGGATGAGCCTCTGGTCGGCGGTAGGGGTGGGCTCGCGACTGCAGATGACCTTCAAGGTCTCACCCGAGGAGACCGGCGAGACGAGCGACGACGACTAGCCGGAGGATGTCTCGGGCGAGCGCTCAAGGAGTGATAGGCTATGAAAGCTAGAGAGATCGTAGAGCAACTTGGCTGGCAGGTCTTGGCGGGTGCGGATCACCTGGAGAACGAGGTGAGCGGCGGTTATGCTGCCGACCTTCTGAGCTGTGTCATGGCGGGCGCCGAGGCCGGCCATCTCTGGATCACGTTGCAGACGCATACCAACATCGTCGCCGTCGCCTCACTTCTCGGCATCTCGGCGATCATTGTTGCCGAAGGCGCTCCCGTTCCCGCGGATACCGTGCAGAAGGCCGAGCAGCAGGAAATGCCGCTTGTCTCCAGTCCCGATCCGGTCTATCAGACCATCGCGCAGCTGATCAAGCTGGGCATCTAGCGCACCAAGGGATGGGGGATGCGGGCGTATCGAGCCGATCTTCACGTGCATACCGTGCTGTCGGCATGCGCCGAGATCGAGATGATTCCGCCTCTCATCGTTGAGGAGGCGCGACTCAAGGGATTGGACATCATCGCCATCACCGATCACAATGCAACCGGCAACGCGATAGCGGTCAGGGAGGCTGCTGCGGAGACCCATCGACCCGGGGAAACCGAGTTGACCGTGCTGCTGGGCATGGAGCTCCAGACGCGCGAGGAGGTCGATCTGCTCTGCATCTTCGATACACCGGAAGCGCTCGAAGCCTGGCAGAGCATCGTCGACGAGCAGCTCTTGCCGATGCTCAACGACCCCGAGCGCTTTGGACCCCAGTACGTCGTCGATCGTGAGGGCACGCTGGTCCGGGAGGACCAGCGTTTGCTGCAGGCGCCGGCGATGGTCGGGCTGGAGGCGGCGGCCCATCAGGTGCAGTCTATGGGGGGCCTTGCGATACCGGCCCACATCGATCGGCAGCACAACGGCCTGATGGCGATGTTGGGGCTCTGGCCCGCAGGACTGAACGTGGACGCAGCGGAGGTCTCACCGAATATGCGCCCAAGTCAGGCGCGACAGGCCTTCAACTCCATCCCTGAGCACGTGGCCCTGGTGAGCCATTCGGATGCACACTGGCTTGACTGGATCGGGCACGTGATGACCATCTACGAGCTGCACGACAGGCCGACGGTGACCACCTTGCGGCAGGCGCTGCGCGGCATCGAAGGACAACGAGCCTATGTGCCCTAGCGCGCATCGGCAGGGGTCACCGCGCCGGCGGCGGCTCGACAAACAAACACGGGAACAATGTCACTGTAACTCTGAGGCAAGGACGGTATAATATCCTTTGGCCTCTCGCTTGGCTGTGTGAAGTCTCAATTCGAGGTGAAAAGTATGAGCGTAGCGACAGAACAGGTTCATCAAGAGATGGGCGAGACCACCGCACTGGAGCTCTCCCCGGAGGAGAAAACCACAGTTGACCGGATCATCGCGGAGCATCGCGATAGCCCTGGCGCGACGATGGTGATCCTGACGCTGATTCAGGAGCAGCTGGGATATGTCTCTTCTGCCATTCAGCGCTATCTCGCCGCAGAGCTGGGTGTTCCCCTGAGCCACATCTACGGCGTATTGACTTTTTATTCCTTCTTCCGCACCAGCCCCATCGGGCGCCACAAGATCAGCATCTGCCTGGGCACAGCCTGCTACGTCCGGGACGGCCCGACGCTCGTCGAGAAGTTCCAACAGGTTCTCGGGATCAGCCTTGGTGAGACAACTGAGGATGATCGTTTCACGCTGGAGGCGTGCCGCTGTGTAGGTGCGTGCTCTCAGGCGCCGGTGGTGATGATCGATGATGACATCGTCGGACGCGTCCAACCCCAGGATGTCGCCAAGATACTGCGCAAATACGAATGACCGTCTTTCGCGACCTATCTCAGCACATTCTGGACATTGCTGAGAACAGCATCACAGCAGGCGCGACGTTGTTGCACCTTGACATCGCAGAGCATCTCGGTGAGGACACCCTTGCTATCACCGTTGAGGACAATGGACGCGGCATGGCCCCCGATATGCTCCAGCAGGTCACAGATCCGTGGGTCACCACACGGACGACCCGCAAGGTCGGTCTGGGCATTCCCTTTCTGAAGCAGACGGCAGAGATGTGTGGTGGGAGCTTCACGATCACGTCCGCACCCGGCGTCGGGACGAAGACCCAGGCGACCTTCCGGCTCAGCCACGTCGATCGTCCTCCGTTGGGAGACCTGGTCGGCACCCTGTTGTGTATCATTGTGGGTAACCCGCAGCTGGACCTCGTCTACCGTCACGAATGGGTCGATGAGTCGGCTACGGCGCCCTCCGAATTCACCTTTGACACCCGGGAGCTTCGTGAGATTCTAGGGCCGGAGATCCCTTTCTCGGACGCCGAGGTCCTCGCCTTCATCCGCGGCACGATCACCGAGGGCCTGACTTCCCTCGCCCGTGAGGCGGGAGGAGATCTGCGTATCGACGGATGACGTGAGGACATAGGCGTACCAGCGCCAACACATAGTCGTAACTGATCATTGGAAACGTAACGACGCCATATCAGGAGGAAACTCAAGATGAAAAGCCTAGAGGAACTGCAGAAGATCAAGGAGCGCGCACTGCAACGGCGGAAGTTGTCGGGCGAGGGCGCGAGAGCGCGGGTCGTTGTTGCGATGGGTACGTGCGGGATCGCCGCCGGCGCACGCGACACGATGACGGCTATCCTTAGCGAGCTCGAGAAGCGAACGATCTCCGATGTCGTCGTGACGCAAACGGGATGCATTGGCCTGTGTGAGTATGAGCCCATCGTCCAGGTTCAGATCGGCGAACAGGACATGGTCACCTACGGTCACATCGCTCCCGAGCAAGTTTCCGAGCTTATCGAAGCGCACGTCATCGGCGGCAACCCCGTCGATAGATGGATCGTCAAGCGGTAGCCTGCACCGGCTGCGAGCCGGGCGCTCGCTGAGAAGAGGACGGGCAGCAGATCGCCGTCAACCCTCTTCTCCGCTCCCCGGAGCCCGTGCAAGAACGCACCGCTAACGATGTGGAATCGAGGAGGTACAATGGCTTATCGTGCGCATGTCATTCTAAGTGGCAGCCCCGAGCAGACGCAGGATGTGAGATCCGCCCTGCTCGGTGAAATCAATACCCTCGGACTCGGTCAAGAGGTCGAGGTGATGGTGGCCTCCGACCTGACCGTCACACCGCACAACGTGGAGGCGGTCGTCTACCCGGAGGGCGTACACTATACGGACCTTACCGCGAGTGATGCACGCCTGATCGCGGAGGAGCATCTGCTCAAAGGGCGCCCGGTCGAGAGACTTAGGTTTCAGGAGCGCGTCGTCGAGGCCCTACCCGAACCCTCCACCAAGGAGGTGCGGGTCGTACTGCGCAACGTGGGCATCATCAATCCTGAGAGCATCGAGGATTACATCGCGCAGGATGGGTATGCCGCGCTGGGCAAGGTGCTCACCACCATGACGCCCGACGAGGTCCTTGAGGAAATGAAAACCTCCGGGCTGCGCGGGCGTGGTGGTGCGGGATTCCCGACCTGGATGAAATGGAGCTTTGCCCGTCAAGCCCCTGGCGACCAGAAATACGTGGTCTGCAACGGTGACGAGGGTGACCCCGGTGCCTTCATGAACCGCAGCGTCCTGGAGGGTGATCCCCACTCGGTTCTCGAGGGGATGGCGATCGCAGCCTATGTCGTAGGCGCCAACCAGGGCTACCTCTATGTTCGGGCCGAATACCCTATCGCCATCCGCACGCTGCGCATCGCCATCGAGCAAGCTCGAGAGTACGGGTTGCTGGGCGAGAACATCTTCGGCACCGACTTCAGCTTCGATCTTGAGGTGCGGATGGGTGCCGGAGCCTTCGTCTGTGGTGAGGAGACCGCGCTGATGGAGTCGGTCCAGGGCAACCGTGGTCAGCCGCGGACACGTCCCCCCTTCCCGGCAACCTCGGGGCTGTGGGACAAGCCGACGAACATCAACAACGTGGAAACCTACGCCAACGTACCGCAGATCATCCTCAACGGCGGGGCGTGGTTTGCCTCGATGGGGACGGAGAAGAGCAAGGGGACCAAGACCTTCGCCATCGCGGGCAAGGTTAAGCGTACTGGGCTCATCGAAGTACCATTGGGCATCACGGTCCGCGAGATCGTCTACGATGTGGGTGGCGGCGTCCTCGATGACAAGCCCTTCAAGGCGGTTCAAACCGGAGGCCCTCTGGGTGGCTGTATCCCCGAGAAGAACCTGGATCTGCCTGTCGATTACGAGTCCCTCGCCGCCGCCGGCTCCGCGATGGGATCGGGCGGCTTCATCGTGATGGATGAAGAGACCTGTATGGTCGACATGGCACGGTTCTTCATGGAGTTTGCCCAGGAGGAGTCCTGCGGCAAGTGCGTGCCGTGCCGCGTCGGCACGCGCAAGATGCTCGATATCCTCGAGGCCATCTGCGCCGGCAAGGGTAAGCCGGGTGACATCGAGGCCTTGGAGCGACTCGGCAAGTATGTGAAACTAGGATCGCTCTGTGGGTTGGGCCAGGGTGCACCGAACCCCGTGCTGAGCATGATCGAGCATTTCCGCCACGAGTACGAGGCCCACATCTACGACAAGACCTGTAGTGCTAAGGTCTGTCGCGCGCTCATCAGCTTCAGTATCGATCCGGAAGCGTGCATCGGCTGTACGCGGTGTGCCCGCAACTGCCCGGTTAACGCGATCAGCGGTGCACCGCGCGAAGCACACGTCATCGATCCCGAGATCTGCATCCGCTGCGGCATCTGCGAGCAGGTCTGCCCGGTCGATGCCGTTATGGTGAAGTAGAGCGGTGAATGAGCGAGAAAGCGGGTGAGCGACGCCATCGCTGATTCGCCTTCTCGCTCGCTCACTCAACTGGAAACTGCCTGCAGCTACGGAAAGGGGTAAGTATGGAATCCAACGCAGATGAGGTCCTAGCCTTAGTTGACAAGGTGGTCGACGCCCATCATGTCGACACGGAAGCCTTGGTCGAGATCCTGCGCGAGATCAACGAGGAGAGCGGGCATCTGTCCCGTGGACACCTCCTGCATATCGCCGATCGCCTGGGGCTTCCGGTCAGCAAGGTCTACAGCGTAGCGAGCTTCTACAGCATGATCAGCCTCAAGCCGCTGGGACGACACGTGATCCGCTTCTGTCAGGACGCCCCCTGTCACGTGGTCGGCGGTCAAGAGGTCTGGGACGCACTCGAGCACGAGCTTGGCATCCCCTTTGGCGAGACCACGCTTGACGGTGAGTGGTCGTTGTTGACCACGAGCTGCATCGGCGCCTGCGCCGTCGGACCAGTGATGATGGTTGACGACAACATTTACGGCAATCTGACACCGGACAAGGCGCGCGAGATCATCCAGCGCTATCGACTGGAGACCGAAAGGGGGCAAGTATGATCCGCTCAAGTGTCCTGATATCAGGGGATCCGCTGAGCCTCTCACGGGGTGCGGCGGACACGAAATTAGCCATCGAGGCGGAGCTCTCATTCTACGGGCTCGAAGATGAGGTCCAGGTCGGCTATACAGGCCGGGTGAACAGGATGGACGTGTTGCCGGTCGTCGTGGTCTATCCTGAAGGCACCGTCTACGGCCCGGTCACACCCAAGGATGGCGCAGCGATCGTCGACGAGCATCTCTACAAGGGACGCAAGCTCGAGCATCTCATCGTATCGGCTGAGGTCGCCGCTGCAGAGATCGACACACTGGAGCCCGAGGTCGACACGCTTTATGGACAGAAGCGCGTGGTGCTCAGGCGTGCGGGGACGATTGACCCCTACAGCATTGAGGACTACATCGCCTACGACGGTTACTTTGCCCTGGGCAAGGCTCTGTCCGATCTGAGCCCCGCTGGCGTCCTTCAGACGGTCAAGAACTCCGGCCTGCAGGGCCGCGGCGGGGCCGGATTCCCCACCGGCCTCAAGTGGACGTTCGTCTCGGAGCAGCCGGATCCGGTCCGCTACATCGTCTGCAACGCCGATGAGTCCGAGCCGGGCACCTTCAAAGATCGCCTGATCGTTGAGGGCGATCCCCACGCGGTGCTGGAAGGCATGGCCTTGGCAGGTTTCGCGGTGGGCGCAAGCGAGGGCTGGATCTACATCCGGGGTGAGTACGCGATGGCCAAAGATATCCTCAACCACGCCATCCGGCAGGCCGAGGAGATGAACCTGCTCGGCGACAACATCCTGGGCAGCGACTTCTCATTCCACATCCACGTGCACGCCGGCGCCGGCGCTTACGTGTGCGGCGAGGAAACGGCCCTGCTCAACAGCCTGGAGGGTGAGCGGGGTATGCCGCGCATTCGCCCCCCTTATCCCACCGTCCGAGGTTTCCGCGGCAAGCCGACGGTTGTCAACAATGTCGAGACCCTGGCGAATGTCCCGCCCATCATCCTGAACGGCGCGGACTGGTATCGGGCCATCGGCACCGAGCGCAGCCCCGGCACGAAGGTCTACACGATGCTCGGCGACGTCAACGTCACCGGCCTGGTGGAGACGCCGATGGGCACCACCCTGCGCGAGATCATCGAGCTCTACGGCGGGGGGATGAAGGGCGGCAAGGCCTTCAAGGCGGCCCAGACCGGCGGCTCCTCCGGAACCATTATCCCCAAGGAGCTGTTGGACGTGCCGATGGACTTCGCCTCGATGCGTGAGAAGGGCGCGGGCCTGGGCAGCGGGGCCTTGCTGATCTGCGACGAGGACACCGATATCGTCGATCTAGCTTATGTGTTGGTCCGATTCTTCAAGACGGAATCGTGCGGGAAGTGCACGCCATGCCGCGTGGGCAATGCCCAGATGCTCGAAGCACTCGAGCGCCTCCGCATGGGCATGGCCCGCCGCGCCGATCTCGAGCGGCTTGAGGAGATCGCCACCTATGTCGTTGAATCATCTTTTTGTGGCTTGGGACAGGCCGCACCGGTGCCGATCCTGACCGGGCTGCGGTACTTCCGCGATGAATTTGAGGCCCGGTTACGGGATTGAACTGCAAACTGAGAACTGGAGGAAAGCACTTATGAGCGAGGTGCAACTCACGATTAACGGACAGTCAGTGACGGCCCAGTGCGGTCAGACGATTCTGGAGGCGGCACAGGCTGCAGGTGTTGACATCCCTGTACTCTGCTATCACCCGGCGTTGTCGTCTTGGGGCGCGTGCCGAATGTGCCTGGTCGAGGTCAAGGGGATGCGCGGGCTACAGACGGCGTGTACCTGCCCGGTCGCAGATGGTATGGAGATCCAGACAGAGACAGAGGGCGCCGTAGAAGTGCGGAAGTTCGTCCTCGAGCTCCTCTTCGCCGAGCGCAACCACTACTGCATGTTCTGTCAGATGAGTGGTGACTGCGAGCTGCAGGACGCAGCCTATCGCTACGGTCTGGACCACTTCACCTATCCCCGCCCCTTCCAGAAGCTGGAGGTCGACGCTTCGCGGAAGTACTTCATCATGGATCACAACCGCTGCATCCTGTGCACACGCTGTGTGCGCGCGTGCTCGGAGATTGTGGCCAACCACACGCTGGACATTCGCGAGCGTGGTGCGGACTCGATGATTATGGCGGATCTCAACGTACCCTTCGGAGATTCGAGCTGCGTCGAGTGTGGCACCTGTCTCCAGGTCTGCCCCACCGGCGCCCTGATCGACGCACGCAGCGCTTACGGCGGGCGCGAAAAGGACGTGGTCCACACTGAGACGACCTGTATGCAGTGCAGCGTCGGCTGCACGCTGGACGTGGTCACCCGCTACAACCGGTTGCTGCGGGTCGACGGGGTGTGGGGCTCGGAACCCAACGACGGGCTGCTCTGTGTGGATGGTCGGTTCACGCCGCTCTACGAGGAGCGCAAGCGTGTGACGACCCCGATGATCCGCCGCGACGGCAAACTGGTCGAGACCGGATGGGATGAGGCGCTGGGCGTCGTCGCCGAGAAGCTCAAGGCGGGCAAGGCGCAGGGACTGGCAACATGCGCGACGACCAACGAGGGCCTCGAGGCCTTCACGAAGCTCTTCAGCAAGGTCGAGGGTGAGGCGGGCCTACTGGAGCCGGTCGCCCCCGCGCTGGGGTACGGCATGGAGGCCAAGCTCGCCGATATCCTGGATGCCGACTTCATCGTCGTCGCCGGAGCTCAGCCACTGGACTATCAGCGGGTGGTCGGCTACTTCGTCTATCGAGCCGGCGACCAGGGAGCCAAGGTTGCCGTGATCTCCGACAGTAAGAACACGCTGAGCGAGAGAGCGGATATGACCGTCTCGTACGCCGATGCCGACAAGGTGGCGAAAGCCGCTGCTGACGCCAAGAAGGTCGTCCTGATCTACAGCGTGGGCATCAAGGGCAAGGTGTTGGCCACCTTCCGACAGCTGGGCGACAAGCTCTTCGCGTTGCCGCTGAGCCCGGGTCGTAACGAGAAGGCCGCCCAGGCGTTGGGGCTGAAGCCGATCGAGCCGAATGGCGCCGCGACGCAATACTTCCTGCTGGGTGAGCAGAGCGAAGATCCTGCCCTGCTCAAGAAGCTCAACGGCGCATTCACCGTTGTGCAGGCCAGCTACCTCTCGGCCTTGGTTGAGAAGGCCGATGTCGTTCTACCTGCGCCGCTATGGTATGAGCGCGCGGGGCACTTCACTAACCTCGAGGGCGCGGTCAAGTCGATCAACGAGGTGCTCCCGAAGCCGGCGACGGTGCGCGACGACGCAGACGTGCTCGCAGCGCTCGCGGATATGCTATAATCACGAGCGTCACCATGCCTGGACGACGTTCAGATGCAACTTAGGAAGCATCGGAAAGGCAGGAAATAACCTATGGGAGAGAAGATTACTGTTGCTTCACAGTGGCTGGAATCCTGCGCTGGTTGTCATATGTCCTTCCTGGACATAGACCAAAATATCGAAGAGCAACTCAAGCAAGTGGAGCTGAGTTCGAAGCCGATCACTGATAAGAAGCATCCCCCCGAAGAAGGGGTGGTGGTGGGTATCCTGACGGGCGGTATCGGCAATGAGGAGCAAATCGAAGAAGCCAAGTTGATGCGCGAGCGCTGCAAGATCTTGATCGCGATGGGCGACTGTGCGGTGACCGGCGGGATCTGCACCATGCGCAACTTCTTCACCAAAGAAGAGGTGTTGCGCCGTGGGTATATCGAGACCGAGAGCACAGTGGATGGGGAGATCCCGCAGCATGAG
>JAXGUU010000018.1:0-23828 GCA_040774145.1 Anaerolineae bacterium | reverse complement strand
GGGAATCTGCGGTAACGCCAGTATCTGATCCACGACCCCGTGCCGGATCGCCGCCTTGGGCATGCCGAAGATGGTACTCGTCTCTCGATCTTGCACGATCGTCGTCCCGCCCGCCTCCTTGATGGCCCTGAGCCCCTCCACACCATCGCTCCCCATACCGGTCAACAGAACACCCAGGGTGCGCGCACGGCCGACCTGGGCCACGGACTGCATCAACACGTCAATAGATGGGCGCACCGAATGGACCGGTGGTGCCTGGGTCAGCCGCGCGACCCGACGCTCGCCCTGCCGTTCCAGCACCATATGGAGCCCGCCCGGGGCCACGTACGCCTCCCCCTGCTCCAGCACTGTGCCGTCCGCCGCCTCCACAACGCGCAGAGGCGATCGCCGGTCCAACCTCTCAGCAAAAGATCGGGTGAACCCGATCGGCATGTGCTGAACGATGCAGATCGAAGCCGGTAGATCGGGGGGCAAGGCGGCGAGCAGCTCACCGATGGCCTGTGGGCCACCCGTCGAGGCGCCGATCGCGACGAGCCAAGGTTCACCGCGTCGCACCCGGCGCGTCGCGGGCCTCGACGTCTGACCGGCTGCGATCGGCACGCCACCGTCGGCGTCCCACCGAGGGCGCGTGAAGGTCGCCAGCTTGATTTTCCGGATCATCTCGTCACGCACCTTATAGAGATCGATCGAGACCGTACCCGACGGCTTGCTCACAAAGTCCACAGCACCCAACTGAAGCGCCCGCATGACCGTGTCCGCCTCGTCCATCGCGCTCACCATCACCACCGGCGTCGGCGTCCGCTCCATGATCATCTGCAGGGCTCCCAGGCCATTCAGATGTGGCATCTCGATATCCAGGGTGACGACGTCCGGATGGCAGGCAGCCGTCTTCTGTACAGCCTCCACGCCATCCGATGCCGTATCGATCACGCGGATCCCGGGATCGCTCTCAATGAGTCGCGTGATCAGCCGCTGCATCAGAGGTGAGTCGTCTACGACCAACACCTCGATCGCGGTCTCGACGCCGCGTCGCTCAGGCTGCATCGTCTACGTCTTGCCGGCGGCTCAGCTGCGCTACCTCATCGATCGTCAGCACGCGTTCCAGATCCAGCACCATGACCGGCTGCTCCTCCAGCCGCGCCACGCCCGTCAGATAGACGCCGTTCACCTGGGCCACCATAGGCGGTGGCGGCAGGATGTCGGCATCGGCGATGCGGTCGATGCCGACCACGGCGCCGACCAGCAGCCCGACCGATTGGGGCGTGCCGTCGGGTGCGGGTTGCACCTGCACGATGATGATGCGCTCGTCATCCCCATCCTGCGGGGCGTCCGGCAGGGCCATCCGCTTGCGCAGGTCGACCACCGGCACCACCTCGCCGTGGTCGTTGACCACACCCTCCAGGAAGCTCGGCGCTCTGGGAACGCGCGTCATCGGCAGCTTCCGCGTGATCCTCAGGACCTGCAGTATAGGCACCGCGAAACGGGTCTCCTGTAGGGCAAAGATCACGTACTGTCCACGTGCTGAACGTTCATAGGTCTGATTGGACACCATCATCTCCCACGATCCGTAGGCGCTACCTGCTACGAGGCGCGAAACCGCGCCAGCGTCTCCTGGAGCTGAGCCGCCAGCTCGGCCAACGACTGCGACGCCACGGCGATGCGCTCCACCGAGGACGCCTGCTGCTCGACGGTGACCGCGACTTCCTCACTCGACGCAGCGTTCTCCTCGGCGACCGCCGCGATCTCGTTGATCGCCGCCACCATCGCATCGGAGGAGGTCCCCTGACCCTGCGCCGCATCGGCGGTCTCTTGGGCAATCTCCGCGGTTTGCGCGACGGCTCTCTGCGTCTCCTCCATTTTCTCAAGGATGTCGGCAAGATCCCCACCGATCTCCTGGCTCAGATCGGCGATCTCAGCCACGAGGCGGGTGGAGTTCACAGCGAGACGGCGCACCTCCTGCGCGACCACGACAAAGCCGGCCCCGGCTTCGCCGGCCCGTGCGGCCTCGATCGAGGCATTGAGGGCCAGGAGATTGGTTTGGTCCGCGATCTTGTCCACATCGACCACGATACGCTCAATCCGCGTGGCTCTCTGATCGAGTGTGTCAACCACGCGCCTGACGTCCTCAACCGTCCGAATGGCGCGGATGGACGCCTCGCCGGTGCGATGCGCGTTGCTGCTGATCTGCCCTGTGGCCTCGGCCAGCATCGCCATCGCGTGCGACGCCTCCTCGACCCGCTGCGCCTGCGTGCCTGCCCCCAGGGCCATCTCGTTGACGGTGAGCGCGATCTGCTCGATCGAAGCGTTGATCTGGTTCATCTCAGCAGCCAGCCGCGCGCCGGACCCCGATACCTGTTGCGATGTCGCAGTGATCTGCCCCAACAGCTCCTTCAGGTTCGCCACCATGTGGTTGAAGGCAGCGGCAAGCACGCCCACTTCGTTCTCCATCGTCACCGGGATCGGTTCTGCAAAGCTTCCCTCTGCCGCCCGCCGAGCCGCCTCGCTGATGTCAGCCAAGGGGGCCGTCATCCGACGCGTGATCGCGTAAGAGCCGAGGCCCGAGACGACCATCACGGCTAGCCCTGCGGCTGAGGCGATATACTGCCCTCGTCGCATCTTCACGACCGTCTCCGTGCGATCCGCCACGATCTCCACCACCCCGATGATGCGCTGCGAGTAGTCGTAGAGGGGCCCGACCAACACACCGTAGTGCGCACCCTCGTGCGTGAGCCGCCGAATGACCGGTGACTCATCTTCCACGACCTCGGCAAAGACATCCGCCGGCAGCGGAAGTTGATCGCGGCTCGTTGAGGCATAGGGCGCCAGAGCTAAGCCTGCCTCAGGCCCGGCCAGCGCCTCACCCTCGCCTTTCATTGGGCCGGTCAGTACGGACTCCAAGAGGTGAACCTCGAGCTCAAGACCCGTGTCAGCAGCATAGCGGGTCAGAAAGGCACGATCGAAGCCCATGCCGAACTCCACCGCCCCAGCAAAGTCACGACCGTACCAGACCGGGGCAACACCGCGGATCGATAAGCCGGCCCACCCGGCCTCCAGTCCGCCCACCGGCTCACGCCGCTCGATGGCATCGACGATCGACAGGCGGTAGGCGCCCAGGTCATCATCATAGGTGTCCAGCGCGTGGAGGCGCAAGAACGAGGTCATGGAGGGCAGGATGAACTGACACTGAGGAACATCAAAGCGCTTATCGAGGGCCAACCACATCGGCAGGGTCAGACGCGTCAGCTCGGGGCGGTCCTGTGCGGCGAAAGCCGCCTGCACATCGAGCCGTTGAGCGGTCGTCATCGCCAGCGCCAGTGCCGTGTCGCGCTCGGCCTCAATCGCCGTGGCGAACCCAAGATAGCGATCGACGAAGCGCTGATCCTCCTTCTCAATCGTCACAGCGCGGATCTGCACCGTCGTCACGGCGACCAACACCGCGGTGACGATCGCGATCCCCAGCAGATTGACCAGCACGACACGGTGAGCGACGCTCATCCCCCTCAGCAACCTTAATCCCCTCACACCTGCTCGTCTCTCAGCTTCCATCTTTCCTATCCTTCTTCAACGATGGTGCCGTCGGGCCGCAGGCCGGACGGCACAGGCTTCCCTGCATCTCGGAACTGCTTGCGAACACACGTAGCGAAGTCACCCATGCAGTACTGTCGGACCAGCTCGCTACTCGCCTCCTCGAAGCACAGCTCCTGGAGGATCGACGACTCGGCGAAGCTCGGACAGAGCCGCTCCCAGATACCCGCATGGTCAACGCGGGTCAGTTGGTGGGCAACGATCGTCCGCAGGTCGCCCGCGATCTCGGACAGACGTTGTGTCGCCTCGACCAACTGCTCAATGGACGCCAGCTGCTCCTCGACGGACGCGGCGATCCTCTCGGTCGCGACAGCATTCTGCTCGGCCACCACGGCGATCGACCCCACCGCCGCCACCATGGCATCGGAGGACTGCTCCTGCTGCACGGTCATCACCGCCACCTGCTCGCTCAGCCGTTGCGAGCGTCGAGCCTCCTCCTGCACCTTGACCATCGAGGCCAGGGCCGGTGTCAGACTCTGATGCACGTGCTGCGTGGCGGCACCGATCTCCCCCACCGAGGCTACCGAACGCCCGGCCAGGTCCTGCATTTCCTCCGCGACGACCGCAAAGCCCGCACCCGCCGCACCGGCGCGGGCCGCCTCGATCGAGGCGTTGAGGGCCAGGAGATTCGTCTGGTCGGCGAGCTTATCCACCAGCCGCACCACGCCATCGACCCCCTTCAAGCGCCCGCGCAGCGTCTCGATCATCTCCGCGGGAGCCTCAACCAGGTGCTCGCTGGCTGCCGCGGCGACGCTCGTCTCGTGCGTGGCCGACGCGATCTTGCGCGTGGCCTCGGCTAACTGCGCGGCTGACTCGGAGATGAGCTCCACCTCGTGCGCCTGATCGCCTGCGCCGACCGCGACGCGCCCGGTGGCTGACGCTGCCTCCTCGACTCCCGCACGGAGGACGTCCATCGTTGCAGACAGCTCGCCAGCCAAGCCGGCCACGCGCGCCCCTGCCATGACGATGTCCGCCACCATATCCATACCGGCATTCAGCTGCGCTTGGGCAAGTCGAGCGCCCCGATCCGCCTGCTCCAGCGCGCGGTCCATATCGCGCCCGAAGAGCCAGGATAGGGTGGCCAAGAGCGCACCGGAGGTCAGGGGCACCCACAGTTGGGAAAGCTGTCCGGGTGGCACATCGATGCTGTCCAGGCGCCCGAGGAGCACGGCACCGTAGCACAGGACCGCGGCGACCAACGCGACAAAGGAGGCCTCCGGCGTGAAGAGCATCGCGGCGACGACCACCGTGGGGAGGAGCAGGTAGGGCATCGTGGCAAACTGCATCCAGCCGGCGGGGTGTGAAGCGAGCGCGCCGAGCGGCAGCGCCAGCCAGCTGAGAAGGAAGAGCACAGAAGCCATCCGGCGACGCCCCAGGCGCAGCAACCAGAGGCAGGCCACGACGCAGCCCAATAGCCCCGCCTGCGCCAATAGGGCGGGGAGCGGATGCGCACGCACGATGGTCACGCCAAGGGTAACCAGGACCAAGGCCCCGTAAACGACGAGCAGCACGTACAACTGACGCACCTTGCGCCGGTCTTCGACGTTGACTTCAAACCGCTTTGCGACCATCGATCCTCCTCAGCCACCCGCAGCTGCAACGGCCTTGCGGTAGAGACGCAGCTTATTATTCACCGGTACCAGCCACCGCGCAAGATCGGCGGGGACCATCTCCGCCATACCCAGCATCAGATACCCCCCCGGCGCCAGGTGATCGAGCAGATGGGCCACCATCGACGCCTGTTCTGTGTGATCGTAATAGATCAGCACGTTCCGACAGAGGATGACGTCGTACTGCGCCAAGGGCGGGGCCTCGCGCAGGTCCTGCCGGTACCAAACCACCAGATCGCAAACGCGGCGCTCAATCTGGACGCCCTCAGCCATCGGGGAGAAGTACCGGGAGAGATAGCCGGCCTCGGGGTCGTTGAAGCTATCGGCAGCGTACCAGCCGCGACGCGCTTCTTCGAGGGCCTTGGCGTTGACATCAGAGGCGTGTAACGTCACGCGCCACGTCGGAAACGACGCCCCCAGCAGATCCAGCAGCAACATCGCGACCGAGTAGGGCTCCTCGCCTTTGGAGCAACCCGCGCTCCAGATCGCCAGATGACGTGTGGTCTGACGCTCACGCTCGGCAATCAGCAGGACAAGCGCCTCATCACGCAACGCATCGAACGCCGCCGGGTCCCGCACAAACGCGGAAACGTTGATCGAGAGTGCCTCGAGTAGCGCCTCATACTCACGCGGATCCTCGGCGAGCAACCGGGCGTAGTGGGCGTGGCTGCTGACACCTCGCGCGTGCATCCGGGCGCGGATGCGGCGATCCAGAAAGCGCCGCCGATACTGCCGGAAATCCACGGAGTAACGGCGCTGGAGCGTGCCCAATACGTCGTCCAGCGAAGATGGTGTGATCATGGGCCACAGGTTTCCTGCCACGATGTCTCCACCTGATGAGCCGTAATCGGCCAAAAGCCGCCCCGAGACGGGCAGCGCAACGAACAACGACCAGCCTGCAGCCCTGTTCCGGGCCGTCTGCCTCACTGAGCATCCGCCAAGCTCATACGACACTCTAACACGGAGTGCGTCAGGACGCAAGCTGCCCGACTTGCCAAAGCGCACCTTGCGACTACCCTCCATAGCTATGACAAGACATCAACGCATCATCATTCGCCTGACCTTAGCTCTGCTGTTGGCGGCCCTACTGACGACCGGTTGCACCGACGCACCGGCGACCCCACCAACGGATGAACCGATCCGGCTTACCGTGCTCTACACCAATGACGAGCACGGTTGGATGGCGCCCACCGAACGCTCCGGCGGCGCTGCCGGCCTACTTCATCGCTGGCGTGAGGAGGAAGGGCTCTCCGAAGAAGGCGCCTTCCTGATCCTCAGCGGCGGGGATCTCTGGACCGGCCCGGCGCTCGCCACCTGGTTTGACGGGGAGTCCATGGTCGACGCCATGAATGCGATGGGCTATCATGCCACAGCTGTGGGCAACCACGAGTTTGATTTCGGTCGGGAAGGCCTCCGAGCGCGCGAGGCACAGGCCGAGTTCGCCTTCCTGGGAGCCAATGTGCTCGACGCAGCTTCGGGCGCCCCCATCGACGAGGTGCTGCCCTACGTGATCGAGGAGGTCGCAGGCATCCGTGTGGGGATTGTGGGGCTGGCGTCCACACGTACGCCGCGCACCACCATGCCCACCCACGTTGCCGGCATCAACTTCGCGGACTATGCGACGACGCTCAAGCGCGTCGTGCCCGAGCTCCGCGAGGAGGGGGCCGACCTCGTCCTCGTCATCAGCCACCTCTGCAGCACGGAGATGAGTGCGCTGGCGAAGGCGGCGGCGGAGCTCGACGTGGCCATGGTCGGCGGTGGGCACTGTCACGAGCGGGTCAGCCGCGTCGTGGATGGCGTGGCCCTTGTCCAGGCGGGATGGCGTATGGACGCCTATGGGCGCGTCGATCTGGTCTACGATCCCACCACGCAGAGCGTGACCGATGTCAGCGTCGTCGTGAAGTCAAACGCCCCGGGTCCGGGCGATGTCGAGGTCGAGGCCGTCGTCGCCCATTGGCAGGCAGAACTGGATGGCGCACTCCTCGTGCCCATCGGCTACACGGCGAGCGGCATCGATCGCAACTCAGCCACCATGCACAATATGGTGATGGATGCCTGGCTTGCCGGCTATCCCGCCGACGCAGCGTTGAGCAATCCCGGCGGGTTCCGGCAGGACATTGACGCAGGTGAGATCACCCTGGCGGACGTCGTCGGGGTGCTGCCCTTCGACAACACGATCGTGGACGTCACCCTGACCGGTGAGCAGCTCATCGCCGGCTACCTCCACGGCAGCCGCAGACCATCGGTCGGCGGCCTGCGACGTGCAGGCACGGGCTACACTGTCAACGGAACGCCGCTCGATCCTCAGGCGACCTATCAGGTGCTGGTCAATGACTATATGTACGCCGGTGGCGACGGCTATGCCTTTGCGGAGTACGATCCGGATGCCTACATGACCGGCATCGATTGGCGCCAGCCGGTGATCGAGTGGATCTCGGGGTTGGGGACCTCACGCGACGACCCGCTGGAGAACTATCTGGACACGGCGCAACGCTGAGCCGCGCGGAACCGCCATCAAGGCGAGCGCGCACAGCGGGAGTTTGCACGAAACGGCTATGGTATAATGACGGAGCGAACGTCATTTCACACCCTACGAGCGGAGGACATCTTCGATATGCAGATCACGGCACGTGCAGAGCGGATTTCGACCACCGAGACCGACGCGATCGCGATCGGTCTCTTTGAAGGACTCACTCCCCCACCGACCGGCGATGTCGGGGAGCTCGATGCAGCTCTCGAGCACGAGATCGGCACGCTGATCGAAGCCGGCGACTTCAGGGGTAAGTCCCAAGAGACGCTCGTGCTCTATACGCATGGGCGCATCAAGGCACAGCGCGTGATCCTGGTCGGCCTGGGCAAGCAGGAGAAGGCCACGCTTGACGGGGTGCGCCGGGCCGCGGCGACCGCCGCGACCAAGGCCCGCGATCTCGGTGTGGCATCGCTGACCTTCGCCCTGCCATCGCTCGCGAGCGTCGCATCTCCGGCCAAGCTGGCCGAGGCCATCACCGAAGGCACCCTCTTGGGCCTCTATCGGTTCAGCGAGCTGAAGACCGAGCGCGGTGAGGAACGGACGGACCCCACGCAGCTCGTGATCCTGGCGCCCGACGCAGCAGCGCTGACCGAGGTCGAGGCGGGCCTGCAGGCGGGTCGTGTGATCGCCGAATCGACCGCTCTCGCCCGCGATCTGGTCAACCGCCCCTCCAACGTGGCGACGCCCAGTCATATCGCCCGCGTGGCGGAGGAGATCGCGGAGGCCACCGGACTGGCTTGTCGCGTGCTGGACAAGGCGACGCTGGAGGCCCTCGGCATGCACCTGCTCCTGAGCGTCAACCAGGGCGGCAACGAGCCCGCTCGCATGGTCGTCCTGGAGCACAATGCGGATCGCACAGACCTGCCCACCGTGGTCCTGGTGGGCAAGGGCATTACCTTCGACACCGGCGGCATCTCGCTCAAACCGGGCCAGGGGATGGAAGCGATGAAAGGTGATATGGGTGGCGCAGCCGCAGTGATCGGCACGCTGCGCGCCGTTGCCCTGCTTGGCCTGCCGCTGCACGTCGTCGGCCTCACGCCGCTCACCGAGAACATGCCCGACAGCCTGGCGACCAAGCCCGGTGACGTCGTCACCTCCCTCAAGGGCCTCACGGTGGAGATCATCAACACCGATGCCGAGGGACGGCTGATTCTCGCCGATGCCCTGACCTACGCCGGGGAGTTCGCGCCCGACGCCATCTTTGACATCGCCACCTTGACCGGCAGCCGCATCATCGCACTGGGGGATCACGCCGCCGCCGTCCTGGGTGATGACGCCCTCATCGAGCACCTGCGACACGCCGGGGAGACGACCATGGAGCGGGTCTGGCCGCTGCCCCTCTTCGAGGAGTACGGCGAACAACTCAAGAGCGACGTCGCCGACCTGCAGAACATCGGTGGCCGCCCGGCCGGCACGATCACGGCGGGCTTCTTCCTCAGCCGGTTCGTCCCAGACGAGGTGCCCTGGGTCCATATCGACATAGCAGGGCTCGGGCTCACCGACAAGGCGCGCCCCTACGCTCCCAAGGGGGGCACCGGCTTCGGCGTGCGGCTCTTCGTCGAGGCGTTGCGCACGTGGGAGGCCGGATCGGATGCCTGAGGACAAGACCATCGGGGCGTTGACCGATGCGATGAACGCCTTCGTCAGCGCGATGGGCTGGTATCGTCCCGACTCCCCCTTTGAGCAGTCGCCGCGCAACATCGCGATCTCGCTCAGTCTGGAGGCCGCCGAGGTGCTGGAGCACTTCCAATGGGGCGAGGAGGCCGACGCGCAGGCCTTGGCCGAAGAGCTGGCCGACGTGATGCTTTACCTGCTCCAGCTCGCCTACGTGACCGATGTCGATCTCACCCAGGCGGTTATGGACAAACTCGCGCTGAACTACCGGCGCTTCGCACAACCAGAGAGGTAACTATGGCGGACTTCCTAACATCGCAGAACGAAGACTTCTCCAAATGGTACAACGAGATCGTCCAGAAGGCCGACCTCGCCGACTACTCGCCCGTTCGTGGCTCGATGGTGATCAAGCCCTACGGCTATACGCTGTGGGAGCGCATCCGCGACGAACTCGACCGGCGCTTCAAGGAGACCGGCCACGTCAACGCCTACTTCCCGCTCTTCATCCCGATGAGCTTCCTGGAGAAGGAGTCAGACCACGTGGAGGGCTTCTCCCCCGAGCTCGCCGTCGTCACCCATGGCGGAGGTAGCGAACTCGAGGAACCGTTGGTGGTGCGCCCCACCTCCGAGACGATCATCGGGCATATGTACGCTAAGTGGATCCGGTCCTACCGCGACCTCCCCGTGCTGATCAACCAGTGGGCCAACGTCGTGCGCTGGGAGATGCGCACGCGCCTCTTCCTGCGCACCACGGAGTTCCTCTGGCAGGAGGGGCACACGGCCCACGCTACGCGCCTGGAGGCCGAGGAGGAGACGTTGCGGATGCTCGACGTCTACACCGACTTCGCGGTCAAGGAGGCGGCGATTCCGGTCATCCCGGGGCGCAAGAGCGAAAGCGAGAAGTTCGCGGGCGCCGTCGCCAGCTACACGATTGAGGCGATGATGAAGGACGGCAAGGCGCTCCAGTCAGGCACCAGCCACTTCCTGGGCCAGAACTTCGCCAAGGCCTTCGACATCCGCTTCCTGGACGAGACCAACGAGCAGCAGTATGCGTGGACGACCTCGTGGGGCGTCAGCACGCGGATGGTGGGGGCCGTCGTGATGGCTCACGGCGATGATCAGGGGCTCGTGCTCCCGCCGCACATCGCCCCGATCCAGGTCGTGATCGTCCCGATCTGGCGTAAGGATGCGGAGCGCGATGCCGTGCTCGAGGCCGCCGAAGGGATCCGCCAACGCCTGGTGGCCCTCCCCGCATCGCCCGGCTCGGCGCTGCGTATGCGCGTGGAGCTCGACCGGCGCGAGGGCGTGTCACCCGGCTGGAAGTTCAACGATTGGGAGATGCGCGGCGTCCCGCTGCGCGTCGAGATCGGCCCCCGCGACATCGCCAATCAGAACGTGATGATCGCCCGCCGCGATGTCCCGGGCCGTGAGGGGAAGATGCTGTTGCCGATGGCGGAGCTCGAGGCACAGGTCCCGACGCTGCTTGAGGCCGTTCAGACGGCCATCTACGAGAAGGCCGTCGCCTTCCGCGACAGCCACACCTACGACGTCAGCAGCTATGACGAGCTGAAGGAGGCGGTGGAGACCGGCTTCGCGCGAGCTTGGTGGGCAGGCGACGCCGAGGATGAAGCACGGGTCAAGGACGAGACCCGGGCCACCGTGCGCTGCATCCCCACTGAGCAGCCGGGGGGCTCGGGCACCTGCGTCTATACCGGGCGTCCCGCCACCGAAGTGGCCGTTTTCGGCAAGTCTTACTAAGCGACCTTCCAACGCTGACGGGTGACGCTCGACGGGTGATCCGGGTACCTTCGGATCACCCGTTACTCGTCAATCGTCACGGCAGTCATCCCGCACACACGGGACACTCGGGATCGCGGTCGAAGCGCACCACGTCAAAGTCCATGCGCAGCCCATCCCAGAGCAGCAGTGCGTCGACCAACGGTTCCCCGGCCCCCAGTAGTATCTTCAGCGCCTCAGTGGCCTCCAGTGCCCCCATCACGCCCGCGGCAGCACCGACGATCCCCAGCTCAGCGGGCGTGGGATAGGTACCCGGTTCGGGCAGGTCGGGAAAGAGACAGGCACGACAGGCGTGTCCGGGCAGATAGACGCCCATCTGCCCCTCAAAACGGGTCACCGCGGCCCAGACCAGCGGTCGACCTGCCTCGACACAGAGCTCGTTCAACAGCTTTTTGGTCTCCAAGGTGTCACTGGCATCCACCACGAGGTCATACTGCTGCACCAGGTCGAGCCCGTTGTCACGCAGGACGCGCACCTCGTGAGGGACAGCCTTACCTGACGGGTTCAGCGCCCGGACCCGCTGGACGGCGACCAGGGCCTTGCTCCGGCCCAGATGCTCATCCGTGTACAGAACCTGGCGGTTGAGGTTGGAGGGCGCGACCGTATCGTTGTCTGCGATGCCCAACACCCCGACACCCGCCGCCGCCAGATAGAGCAGGATGGGTGACCCGAGCCCACCTGCACCGACCACCAGCACCTTCGACGCAGCCAGCCGCGCCTGTCCGGCCTCACCGACCTCGGGCATCACCAGCTGCCGCTCGTAACGCTCACTCACCATGCGACTCGCCTGCAACCGGTGGCTCACGCTCCTCCTTGGGCAGCGGCGCGGGGCGCGGGGCCGTTGTCGGACGACCGGCGCTGCGCCTAGGCTCCGATGGGCGCGTGGGGGGCGACGATACGCCCTGGCGTGTGGCATAGGGCTGAGAGCCGAAACGCGTCAGCAGCACCGCCCCGGCAGCGGGCGGCAGGAGCAACATCAGGAAGAGCACGTGCAGCGCCCCGAAGATGCGCGAAAAAGCCAGGAGCAACGTCAACAGGGCCGTGCCGACGAGCGCCGCCACG
The DNA here is from genome assembly GCA_040774145.1 of Anaerolineae bacterium. Lineage (GTDB taxonomy): Bacteria > Chloroflexota > Anaerolineae > B4-G1 > SLSP01 > PWVB01. The sequence continues at coordinate 11,630 of JAXGUU010000018.1, read as the reverse complement.
ACGGGCGTCGGCGCCGACTCGCTGAAGAGGGCGCCCAGGACCTTACGGCCCAGGACCAGCCCCAGACTGACCCAACCCGCGAGCAGCCCCACCCCCACCACGACCAGACCCACGACGGCGAAGGGGCTCAGACAGATGGTGATCGCCAGCAGGGCTGCGCCCAGCGCCGCTACGAGCAGCGTGAGGAACCCCACGCCGAATGAGACCAGGGGCGCCTCCTCGATCACGCGGCCCACACGCGCAAGCGGCACGGGCCACAGGCTGGCGACCACCGTGGCCAGGAGGCCCATCACGACGACGCCGGCCAGCGCGCGCACGGTCCGCCAGATCAGGGTGGCCACGCGCGCACCCAACGTCGCACGCGGCGCGGTTTTCGGGATCGGCACCACCACCTCCGGGACGCGGGGGAACGACCACCAGCGCATGGCCTCCTCCTGCGTCGCCGACCGCAGCTCGCCGTCGATCAGCGCGCCGGGCTGACGATCGATCGTCCCAACGACGGTCACGTCGCCGTGGATCCGCGCAGTCGACCGGAGCGCGATGCCGTCAACGGCGAAGACGTTCCCGTCCACCGACCCGGCGATGTCCGCGTTCCCCAGCACGATCAACTGACCGTCCAGATCGGCCCCTTCCTCGATGGTCACCGGACCGAAGACCGTGAGATCACCGCGGAAGGAGGACGCCGAGGCCAGACGAACCGGGCCGCCGAAAACCACCAGGTCGCCCGTAGCACGTCCACCTGACTCGAGCGTATAGGCCCCGAAACGAACGCCCCCCTCCTGTGACACAGGAGCCGCCACCACGGGCAGCGCCACCACCGAACCCAGCAGCACGATCAACAGACCCAGCAGCACCTTACGCATGGTTAACCTCCATCAATCCGGCGTCACGACGGCGGCGCGACAACCAGAGCAGAGCCGCCGTCACCATCAAGCCATTGGGCATGACGATCAGATAGACCAACAGCGTCAGCCCCGCCACGAAGGGCAGCACCGCTCGCCAGCTCACCATCAACCCCACCAGTATGTGCATCAGCGAGCGGAAGAGCATCTGCCGTGCCGCAAGCACCGCACTGACGGTCGATTCGACCGCCATATAGGCGGCACCGAGATAGCGCAGGATCACCGCTGTGATCGCCACCACGATGAGCGTACCGACCAGGGCGCTCAGCAAGCGACGCCGTCGCTGCCGCTGCAGAATGCGCTGCGTGGTCACGATCGTGAAGTCGGGAGAAAGCCGGGGTGGCGCCGGAGCGGAAAGGAGGGCCTCCTCCACGGCGGACACCATCGACCACTCGCGCCGGCAGTCCGGACAATGGCCAAGGTGCGCCTGCCAGGCGCGCCGCTCCTCGTCGGTGAGCGCACCATCCATCAAACGCACCCACCATGCCTCATCGTGCATCGTGGCTTCGTCGATCCTTCTCACCACAGAGTCCTCCGTCTCATCAGACATGGGCTTCCTCCTGAGTCAAGTGCTCCGCCATCGTCCGGCGGGCACGAAACAATCTGGACTTGATCGCCGAGGTGGTCAGGCCGGTCACAGCCTCGATCTCGGCGTAGGGTAAGTCTTCCCAATAGAAGAGGGTGACGATCATACGATCAGTGGGATTGAGGCTATCGAGCATCTGACGCACCGCGGCGTGCTGTTCTTCCCGCAGCACCAACGCCTCGGGGTTGGGGCTATCGCCCGCTTTCCATTCCCATACACCATCATCTCCCATCCCATCCAGCGAGATGGTGTCCTTTCGCCGGCGGATACGATCGATGCACTCGTTGGAGGCGATCCGCAGCACCCAGGGCTTGAACGGGCGCTGAACGTCGTAGGCGTGCAGGTAGGTGATCGCCTTGACCAGAGCCTCCTGAGTAGCATCCTCGGCTTCCTTGGCATCGCCCAACATACGGTAGCAGACACCGAAGACGCTCCGCTGGTACGTTTCCACCAGTTGGGTCACGGCAGCTTGATCACCCTGTTGTGCTCGACGCAGAAAGTCCCCGTGTTCCATCCATCCCCTTCGGCCTGGCACGTCCGGCGACCTCCTCGCCGAACGGTCGATCGCCCGGGAGTCACCGCTGCCCTCGCTTGAACCCTCACTCTACTCAGTATACGGCTTTTCGGTGCCGAAGTTGCATCAAGTTGACCGCCGGCAAAGAGAAAGGGCGACCCTGGGTCGCCCTTGACTCGTAGATCACCGTCCGACTTACGGCGTCTCCAACCTGAACGGCTGCTGGAGATCGGAGAGCAGCAGGGACTCCGGCTCCTCATCGATCTCAGTGAGCAGGCTGCCCTTGGGCAACTCCTTCTCCACCGGCACGCCCTCGTAGTCATCGATCGGGCCATCAGAGCCCTCGATGTCGCCACGATAGCCGGTGCCCGCCGGGATCAGCTTGCCGATCATGATGTTCTCCTTCAAGCCGTAGAGCGGATCCTCAGCCGAGCTCACCGCGGCGTTCGAGAGGATCTTGATCGTCTGCTGGAAGGAAGCCGCCGACAGGAAGGACTCTGAGGCCAGCGAGGCCTTCGTCAGCCCCAGCAACACCTGACGCGCGCGGGCGGGCGTCTTGCCCTGCGCCACCAGCTCGCGATTCGTGTGCTCAAACTCCACCCGATCCGCCAGGTCGCCCGGCAGATACTCCGTGTCGCCGGATTCTGAGACGAGCACGCGGCTGAGCATCCGGCGGATGATCACCTCGAAGTGCTTATCGCAGATGTTCACGCCCTGCGTCCGGTAGACCTGCTGAACCTCGCTCAACAGGTGCAGCTGGACAGCCTCACGACCCTGCACGTGCAGGATGCGGTGAGGGTTGGGCACACCCTCGTAGAGCTGCGTGCCCGCCGGGATCTTTTGCCCTTCCGCCACCAGCAACCGCGCCGAAGCGGGCACATCGTAGGACTGCTCCTCGCGGATCTCGTAGATCAGCGTCACGTCTTGACCGTCGCGGCTGATGCGCCCGGCGGACCGAGCACGGAGCTCCTGCTCACCCTCATCGGTCTCTCCCCGCGCCAGGACGTCCTCGCGAGCGACATCGTCGCCGTCCTCGATATAGATCTCCCAGTCCTCGGGGATGTCGTAGCTGACCTTCTTCACCTGGCTGTCGACGATCGTGACCTCGGCTAGGTCGCCCTGCCGCGAGATATGCACCACGCCGCTGAGATCGGCGATCTCTGCCTCACCCCGCGGGATCTTCCGCGCCTCAAGTAGCTCCTCAACGCGCGGCAGACCACTGGTGATGTCACCACCCGACGATGCCGTACCTCCCGTGTGGAACGTACGCAACGTCAGCTGGGTACCGGGCTCGCCGATCGACTGCGCCGAGATGATGCCCACGGCGGTACCGATCTTCACCCAACCACCACGCGCCAGATCGCGACCATAACAGAGCGCGCAGATGCCATGCTCCTGCTCGCACGTCATCGGCGAGCGAACATAGATGTCATCGATGCCCAGGGCATCAATCCGGTCGGCACGGTCCTCATCGATCTCCTCGTTGCGGTCGACGATGACCTCACCCGTCTCGGGATGGACCACCGGCGCCGCAGCCGCGCGACCCACGAGCCGCGCGATCAATGGTTGCCCGCCTACATTGTCGGACCGGCGGATCCAGATGCCCGTCTGCGTCCCGCAGTCGTGCGCGTTCACGATAATGTCCTGGACGGTATCGACCAGGCGGCGCGTCAGATAGCCCGCATCCGCCGTGCGCAGCGCGGTGTCCGCCAGACCCTTGCGGGAGCCGTGTGTCGAGATGAAGTACTCGAGCGCGGTCAGGCCCTCACGCAGGTTCGAGCGAATCGGCAGCGGGATGATGCGCCCCGAGGGATCCGCCATCAGACCGCGCATCCCGGACAGCTGCGAGATCGGGCCGAACCCACCTTTGGAGGCCCCCGACTTGGCCATCACGGAGATCGGGCCGTAGGGATCGAGTCGGCTGGCGACGGCCTTGGATACGGTATCGCGGGCACGTGACCAGATCTCGATCGTGCGGTTGTACTGCTCTTCCTCGGTCAGCAAGCCACGGCGGTACTGGCGCTCGATCTCGTTCACCTCTTGCGTCGCGCTGCCGAGAATCTCCGACTTCTCATCCGGCACCGTCAGGTCATAGACCGAGATGGTGACGCCGGAGAGGGTTGCATACTCGAAGCCCAGCGTCTTGATCGCATCGGCGAAGTCGACCGTCACATCGCGCCCCATCACCCGATAGCAGAGGGCGATCAGATCCTGTAACTCGCTCTTGCCGAGCGGCACATTGACCAGACGCAGAGGATCCGGGACGATGCGGTTGAAGAGCGCGCGTCCGACCGTCGTCTCGATCGGCATCTCGGGTGCCGGCAGCTCGTCATAAACCTGGGCGACCTTGACCTTCGCGTGCAAGCCGACCAACCCAAGCGCGTAAGCCATCTCGACCTCGTCGAGGTCGGCAAAGGCCTTGCCGTCACCCTTGTCGCTTTCCACGTCCATGGTCATGTAGTAGATGCCCATGCACATGTCCTTGGAGGGACCGACGATCGGCTGACCATCCGACGGCTTGAGCAGGTTGCGGGTCGCCAGCATCAACTTGCGGGCTTCCTCGACTGCCTTGCGTGACAGCGGCACATGCACCGCCATCTGGTCACCGTCGAAGTCGGCATTGAACGCCGCACAGACCAGGGGATGGAGCTGAATGGCCTTGCCCTCGACCAGTATGGGCTCAAAGGCCTGAATACCCAGGCGGTGAAGCGTCGGGGCTCGGTTGAGCATCACAGGACGATCGGCGATGACCTCCTCCAGCACCTCCCAGACCTCGGGTCGCTGGCGTTCGATCAGCCGCTTTGCGGCCTTGACGTTGGTCGCGTAGTTGTACTCGACCAACCGCTGAATGATGAAGGGGCGGTACAGCTCGAGCGCCATCGTCTTCGGCAGACCGCACTGATCCATCGTCAGATGCGGGCCCACCACGATGACCGAGCGCCCCGAGTAGTCCACGCGCTTGCCCAGGAGGTTGCGGCGGAAGCGGCCCTTCTTGCCCTTCAGCATGTCGCTGAGCGACTTCAGCTGACGGCGCCCGCGGCGGCTCATCGCCTTACCGCGCTGGCTGTTGTCAATCAGGCTGTCCACAGCCTCCTGCAGCATGCGCTTCTCGTTGTTGATGATGACCTCGGGCGCGCCGAGCTCCAACAGCCGCTTGAGGCGATTGTTGCGGTTGATGACGCGGCGATAGAGGTCATTGAGATCGGAGGTCGCGAAACGCCCGCCGTCAAGCTGCACCATCGGGCGCAACTCGGGCGGCAGGACCGGCAGCACGGTGAGGATCATCCACGAGGAATCGTTACGGCTTTTGCGCAACGCCTCCACCACGCGTAGGCGCCTCGTCGCACGCTTGCGGCGCTGCGCCGAGCGTCCGTAACGGACCTCGTGCCACAACGTCTCAGAGAGTCCATCGAGCTCGAGCCCCTTGAGGAGCTCGTAGACAGCCTCCGCGCCCATCCCGGCTCGGAAGACCTGGCCCCAGCGCTGGCGCAACTCGCGATAGCGCTGCTCATTGAAGAACTGCAGCTCGGCCAAGCTCAGCAGCTCCTCGCGCAGGTCACCGTAGTGCGTGCGGATGATGCCCACCTTCTCCGCCAGCTCCTCTCGGACCTGAGCGATCTCATGTTGGACATCCTCTGCCTGGGCCTCGACCCCCACCTCGACAGGGCTGAGGACTTCAGTCTCGCGCTGGCGGATCTCCTTCTCCAATGCGTCGAGCGCGTCCTGAGCGACCGTGTTCAGCACAGCGTAGTGATCGCGGCTGATCACGAGATCGGCGTCGACAATCACCGTGTCGGTCGGCGCGAAGCGAATCGGCTCGCTCGCAGTGCGACCCATCATACCCTCGAGACGGTCCTGCAGCTTGCGCGCCTCAGCGAGGATCTTCTCGGTTCGCGCGTTGAGTTCCTCGTCCAACTGAGCCGAGAGCTTCTCCTGAGCAGCCTCCAGCTTCTCCTGCCGCTCAGCCACGCGCCCCTCGAGCTCTCCGATGCGGGCTTCAGCGGCCTCTTCCATCCGCGTCATCCGAGCGTTTTCCTCGTCGTCAATGCGCTTGAGCGCGCGCTGGCGCGCATCTTCGTCGACTGAGGTCACGATGTACTGTGCGAAATAGAGAACGCGGTCGAGGTTGCGCTTGCTCAGATCCAGCAACACACTCAAATGGCTGGGAATGCGGCGCGTATACCAGATGTGCGCCACCGGCGCTGCCAGCGCGATATGGCCCATGCGCTCGCGCCGAACCGAGGAACGCGTAACCTCTACACCGCACTTATCGCAGATGATCCCGCGATAGCGGATCCCCTTGTACTTACCGCAGTAACATTGATAGTCGCGCGATGGGCCGAAGATGGCCTCACAGAACAGCCCGTCTTTCTCCGGGCGGAGCCGACGGTAGTTGATCGTCTCGGGTTTGGTGACCTCACCATACGACCACGATAGAATGTCATCGGGCGAGGCCAGGCTGATTCGGAGAACCTTAAACGTGCGTGCTTCCGTCACCCGTTCATCACGGTTCATTCTTCCTCCCCTAGCAGGTCGGCCGCAAGCGGCCCTAGAAACAAAACGAGCTACTGAGCAAAGGTGGTTCTCAGCGCTCCTTTTACACCACGAGTTAGGTCAACAACATGATCCGGTACATTATAGTCCATTCGCCCCGGATGTCAACGCCAAACAGGCAGCACACAACCTGCGGGGGCTCGCTACCCGCCGCAGGTCTGATCTGTGTCTGCCTGTTCGTTATGCTTTCAGTATAGCCATCCCGCTCCGGTTGTCAATCCGAGCGAACAGGCTATGATGGCGGCATGCAGTTCAGCCGGACATCAACAGCCAACGAGAGAGTGACGTGAAACCACTTCGAGGCCTCCTCAAGACCATGCGCCCACACCAGTGGACGAAGAACGCCATCATCTTCGCAGCCCTCGTCTTTGACGTCAAGCTGCTGGACCCCGCCTATCTCTGGCGGACGACCATCGGCTTTGTGCTCTTCTGCCTCGTTTCAGGAACGGTCTACACGATCAATGACCTGGTCGATCTGGAGAACGACCGCCGGCATCCCAAGAAGCGCCGTCGCCCCCTCGCCGCCGGGGAGCTGTCACCGGCTTTTGCCCGCGCGTCCGCCCTCACGATGGCGCTCGGTTCGCTCGTCATCGCCTTTCTCTTGGATCGGCGCTTCGCTTGGGCCCTGGCCGGCTATCTGATCCTGCAGCTGGCCTACTCCTTCAAGCTGAAGCACATCGTGCTCGTGGACGTGATGGCCATTGCAGCCGGGTTCGTGCTGCGCGTCGCGGCGGGCGCGCCGCTCGCAGAGGCAACGATCTCGCCCTGGCTCTACATCTGCACTATTCTGCTCTCGCTCTTCCGGGGCCTGAGCAAGCGCCGGGGGGAGCTGATCACGCTCGAGGATGAGGCCGAAAACCACCGCCCGATCCTCGGATCCTACAACCTCTACTTTCTGGATCAGCTGATCGCGATGGTCACCTCCTCCACGATCCTGGCCTACGCCCTCTACACCTTCTCCGCGCCCAACCTCCCAGCGGGCCACGGCATGATGCTGACGATTCCATTCGTCATCTACGGGCTCTTTCGGTATATGTACCTCATCCACGTCGAACAGTGGACGCGCCCGCCCGATGAGGTCCTGCTCACCGATCATGCCTCTCTGGTCAACGTCACCCTCTGGGGCTTGACGGCGATCATCATCCTTTATATTGGGTGACGCGCTATGCCTGACACCTCGACCCCAGATCCCTCGCCCAACGAGGCCCCCACGGTCAGCGAGTACACCGCTCCCGGTAAGGTGATCCTCTGCGGCGAGCACAGCGTCGTCTACGGTCGGCCTGCGATCGCGGTGCCCGTGCCCACGATGCGCGCGCACGCCCGCGTCGAGCCCGCCCCGATCGGTTCAGGGTTGCGGATCAGGGCGGTCGATCTCCACAAGGAGTTGGTCTTCCGCGACGCCGGGCCGCAGCAGCCACTGGCACGCATCGCGCGGCTGGTCCTGGCGTATCTTGAGGCCCCGGAGCCCGATGCCGTCCTCACGCTGAAATCCGATCTCCCCATCGCCTCGGGCATGGGCAGCGGCACGGCGATCACCGTGGCCGCAGCTCGCGCCCTGGCGGGCAGTCTCGGCGCCGAGCTGCCGCCGGAGGTGATCAGCGGGATGGCCTATGAGGTGGAGAAGATCCACCACGGCACCCCCAGCGGTATCGACAATACCGTCATCGCCTGGGAGCGGCCCGTCTACTTCGCCCGCGGTTCCCCCCCCGAACCCCTCAACATCCACACGCCCTTTCACCTCTTGATCGCCAACAGCGGCATCGCCAGCTCCACGCGGGAGGCCGTCGAGGAACTCCATCACCGTTGGGAGTCCGCGCCCAGCTACTACAACGTCATCTTCGACTGCATCGGGGCCATCGCACGGGCCGCGCGCGCCGCCGTCGAGCAAGGCGCGCTGCAGGCCCTCGGCGTCCTCCTCAACGAGAACCAGGAGTTGCTCATCAAGATGGGCGTCTCGCTCCTGCAGATCGATCGCCTGGCCCGGATCGCTCGCGACGCCGGCGCGTTGGGCGCCAAGCTGACAGGGGCGGGACTGGGCGGCAACCTCATCGCCCTGGTCGAGGAGGAACGACTCGCCGATGTGCGCGCCGCCCTCCAGTCCGCCGGCGCCTCCGCCATCTGGCACACCGTGGTGGGCGGAATGCCCAGTGACACAGGGACGGAGTAGCCGGCGATGCGCCCTCTGTGCTTCGTGAAGCTGGGCGGCTCGCTGATCACGGACAAACGTCGCGAAGCGACACCGCGCCACCGAGTCCTCCAACGGCTCGCAGCCGAGCTGGGTGAAGCGCTACGGGTCGATCCCGACCTCAGGATCGTCTTCGGCCACGGCTCGGGCTCCTTTGGGCACTGGGAAGCCAACCAGCACGGCACCCGCGCCGGCGTGCAGACGCCGGAGGCGTGGTATGGCTTCACCAGGGTCAGCGCAGCCGCGCTGCGCCTCAACCGTATCGTCGTCGACACCTTCGTCTCGGCGGGGGTGCCGGTGATGAGCCTGCAGCCGTCGGCATCGGCAGAGGCACGGGACGGCTTGATCACGTCGCTCGAGCTCGCTCCGATCCGCGCGGCTCTGGACCACGGACTCGTGCCGCTGGTCTTCGGCGACGTAGCCTTCGACACCGTCCGCGGCGGCACCATCCTTTCCACCGAGGATCTCTTTCTCCACCTTGCCGGCGAGTTGCAGCCCGCCTGGATTTTCCTGCTGGGCAACGCGCCCGGCGTCCTGGACGGGGACCGGCGCGTGATCCGCCACATCACGCCCGACTCCTACCCCGAGGTTCAGGCCCACTTGCGCCGCTCGGGCTACACCGATGTGACGGGCGGGATGGCGGACAAGGTCGCACAGATGATGAACCTGGTCCAACGACAACCTGAGCTGCGGGTACGGATCTTCTCAGGGATGACACACGGCGCTCTATGTGACGCTTTGCGCGACCCGGCAGGCTTCGACTGCGGCACCCTCGTGTGCGCAGCCACGGACGACGTGTCCCAGCTCCCCGTGCCATGAGCCGCCCGCCTGATGCCGCGCCGCGGGGTGGAGCTTCCGATCAGCCGGTGGCGCCCGCCCGATCCCGCGCCCGGCGCGGGCGCCTGATCGTCATCGCGCTGCTGCTCCTCGGCGCGGCCCTGCGCCTCTGGCGCCCGGGCCAGATCCCGCCGGGCCTCTACCACGATGAGGCCGAGAACGGCCTCGACGCGCTCGCAGTGCTCACCGGGCATCCCCAGCTCTATTTCGAGGCCAACAACGGGCGCGAACCGCTCTTCATCTACCTCATCAGCCTGAGCGTCGCCGTGTTGGGCCGCACACCGCTCGCCATCCGCCTGCCCGCCTTCTATGCAGGCTTCCTGACCCTGGCGGCGACCTATGACCTCGCGCGCACGCTCTGGGGCCGTCGCGCCGGTCGCTGGACGCTCGCCGTTCTCGCCGTCACGCTGTGGCACGTCCACCTGAGCCGCGTCGGCTTCCGCGCCGTCCTACTCCCGCTCTTCACCGCCCTCTGTTTCTCGCAGGTCGCCAAGGGCATACGGCGCCGGGATGCGAAGGGTCATTGGATCGCGGCAGGCGCCCTTTACGGAGCGAGCTGGTATACCTACAACGCAGCCCGCTTCACCCCCATCGCCCTCGGGGTGCTTCTCGTCTACGCTCTGCTGGCGCACCGCACGGCCCTGCTCGCCCGCCGGCGAGAGATCGCGCTGGCGATGGGGGTCGCCCTGCTCGTCCTGTTGCCCCTGGGCCTCTTTACTCTGGCCCACCCCGACGTCGTGCTGGCGCGCAGCGGTCAGGTCTCGATCTTCAGCGAGGTCATCAACGAGGGCCGTTTCTGGCCCACGCTTGGCCGACACACCTTGGCCACCTTGGGCATGTTCGCCGTCCGGGGCGACCGCATCTGGCGGCACAATGTGGCGTGGCGCCCCGTCTGGGAGCCCGCCCTCGGCCTGGCGTTCACGCTGGGGGTCGGCGTCGCCCTGGCACGCCTCAAGCGCGACGCAGCGCTGGCGGCAGTTTTGCTCTGGACCGCGACGATGGCCTTGCCAACGCTATTAGCCGAGGACGCGCCCCACTTTCTCCGCGGCGTGGGCGTGCTCCCCACCGCCGCGCTGCTGCCGGCGGTGGGGCTCGACTGGCTCGTCAGACAGAGCGGGCGCCGTCCCCACCTCGCGCGCGCGCTGCCCGTGCTCTTCATCATCGCCGGACTGGGCAGCACGGCCTATGACTACTTCGTGCGCTATCCGGCGGAGCCGCTCGCCCATCATTGGTTTGAGGCAGGGCCGGCCCAACTTGCCGGAGAGATCAACCGGCTGATCGGGGAAGGATGGGATGGCACACGCACGCGCCACGGAGCCACTGAGCAGCCCACGGAGATCTACATCGACCGCCAACTCTATGAGGGTTGGGCAAGCCTCCCCTTCCTGCTCCAGGCCTCCGCTGTGGAGTTGCTGCCCGTCGACCGCGTCGTGCCCGCCAATACCACCTTCGTCGTCTGGCCCTACCGCGATTGGGCCGGCGACGTGTTACCCTACCTCCCCCACCCGGCCTACCTCCAGGTGCACCGCGGACCGGAGGCGCAGGGCGATCTCGACCCGGCGCCCTACAGCATGGCCACCCTGGTCAGTGCAGCCCCACGGCCCGATCTCCCGCCGCCGGTGGCGACCTTCGAGGACGGGATCGTGTTGCGCGCCGCGCTCGTTGGGCCCCACGCCTCGTCGCCCACATCGCCCTATGCAGCGGGTGCCCTGGTCCACATCTGGTGGGAGGCGACCGGGACGCCCCCGCGCGACCTGACGGCCTTTGTCCACTATCTCCGCGGCGGCGCCCGGATCGGTCAGCACGATGGGCAGCCGGGCTTCGGTCACCTGACGACCACGATCTGGCAGGCAGGGGACGTGATCCTCGACCTCCACCCGGTGCCTGGCGTCGTGCCCCTCGCGGAGGGCGACACGCTCAACATCGGCCTCTATGATCCGACGACCGGCGAGGGTCTCGAACTCCTCAGCAGCGCCTCACCCTCGCACGGCAACGCGGTCGAGCTTCCCGTCATCCTCATCGCGCCGGCTGAACGTTAGCTATGTCACGGTC
>JAXGUU010000017.1:0-23994 GCA_040774145.1 Anaerolineae bacterium | reverse complement strand
GGGTTGGGACTGGTGCCCAACGCGACAATCACCGTATCCACATCCATATCAAACTCGGCGTCGGGAATCGGCACAGGTCGACGACGACCGCCGGCATCCGGCTCACCCAACGCCATGCGCTGAACGCGCAGTCCACACACCTCGCGCTGTTCGTTGCCGTGGATGCGCACAGGGTTGACGAGGAAATCAAAGATGATCCCCTCCTCACGAGCGTGCTCAAACTCCTCGCGGCGAGCGGGCACCTCCGCTTCAGAGCGGCGGTAGACGATGTGAACCTCAGGCAGAGGACCACCTGCTACCTGTGCCCGCAACGTACCGAGTCGCAGCGCGCAGCGCGCTGCATCCATCGCTACGTTGCCCGCTCCGATGACGGCGATCCTGTGTCCAACCTTGACCGGTGTGTCGTACTCGGGGAAGGCATAGCCCTTCATCAAGTTGACGCGGGTCAGAAACTCGTTAGCCGACATCACTCCATTGAGGTTCATCCCCGGGATACGCAAGAGAATCGGCAGGCCGGCCCCCGATCCCAGGAAGACGGCATCGTAACCCTCTTCCTGGAGAAGCTCCTCGATCGTGTAGGTGCGACCGATGATGGTGTTGAGTCGCATATCGATGCCGAGGCAGTCGACGGCCCGTTCGATCTCTGCCTGCACGACGAACTTGGGAAGACGGAACTCGGGAATGCCGTAGACCAACACGCCGCCGGGGTCGTGCAGCGCCTCAAACACGGTCACATCGTGTCCACGGATCGCCAAATCCGACGCACAGGTCAACCCGGCGGGTCCTGCGCCAATAATGGCGACCCGCTTTCCGGTCGGGGCATGTCGAATCGTCGGCGGGCACGCCCGGTGGTGCAACTCATAGTCACCCACATAGCGCTCCAGCCGCCCGATGGCGACCGGCTTGCCCTGCTTGCCCAGGACGCATAGCGCCTCGCACTGCGTCTCCTGAGGGCAGACCCGCCCGCAGATCGCGGGCATCGGGTTACGCTCCTTCATCTCCTCCACAGCCCGCGTGATATCGTCCTCACGTAGAGCTTTGATGAACTCCGGGATCTTGACCCGTACAGGGCACCCCTTCACGCACGCGGGGTCCTTACATTGGATGCAGCGCTCGGCCTCCAGGATCATCGCCTCGTGGGTATAGCCCAGCGCCACCTCGTCGAAAGTAGCACGCCGCGCCTCGGGATCAAGGGTCGGCATCTTCTGGCGCGAGATCTGCAGACGCTCCTTTATGGTCAACTCGGGCACGTCAGACCTCCCCCAGCGTCGCAGACAGCCGACACGTTTCTTCCCAGTGGGCCACCGCCTGCTCTTCCTCATCACGATAATAGGCCTGCCGCGCGATCAGCATGTCCCAATCCACGAGATGTCCGTCGAAGGAGGGGCCGTCGACGCAGACGAAGCGCACCTCATCACCGACCTCGACACGGCACCCACCGCACATGCCGGTTCCATCGATCATGATCGTATTCAGGCTGACGATCGTGGGGACCCCATAGGGCAATGTGGTCAGGGAGCAGAACTTCATCATCGGGGCTGGGCCAACGGCATAGACCCGCGCGATCTCTGCAGCACGTGATTCCATCAAGGCCTCGAGAGGTTCAGTCACCAGCGCCTTGTCCCCATACGAACCGTCGTCGGTCACCACGGTCAGCTCGTCGCTGACAGCCTCCATCCGATCGATCCAGAAGAGCAGTTCGCGGTTACGCGCCCCGATGATGGAGATGACCTCACAGCCGGCCTGCTTGAGGGCCCGCGCGAGGGGATAGATCGCGGCGATCGCCACACCACCTGCAACACAGACCACCGTACCATAGTTGTCAATGACGGAAGGGTACCCTAGAGGTCCGGCGACATCCCGAAAGCCATCCCCCACCTCGAGCGTTCCCATGAGCTTAGTTGACTTGCCGAGCTCCTGGAAGACCAGTGTTACCGTCCCAGCATCCCGATCGAAATCGGCGATAGTCAGGGGAATGCGTTCACCCCGCTCGTCGACACGCACAATCAAGAACTGCCCCGGACTGGCTTTGCGCGCCACTTCCGGGGCCTTAACGATCATCAGCTTGCTCGTCGGGCTGAGGATCTGCTTATGAACAATGGGATACATGATCGAGTCTCGCTCCTTCGGTATACCTGGCGACCCCGAACCGCGGGGCCTCGACCCACCACGCCCGCATGATAGTCAGGGGATGGTGCCCGTCAAGTACAGATTGACCCGATCGTTATGACATTCATCGCAACACAGCCAGCATCTCCTCGTTGGAGGTATACCGGAAGCCCGGATCGTTACGCTCTGCTGCCTCCTGCGCTTCGATCTGGGCCAGGCGCAGGGCATCCTCGACCGTTACGAAAGGCTTGCCCATCTGTCCAAGGCGCGTCAACAGGGCATCACGCGCCGTCTCCATGGGCACAACCGGGGTATGATCAGCGAGGTAGTTCATGACAGCCTCAGCACATCCCCGCGCGTCCTTCCGCGCCAGTGCGACCTGCCCATAGCTGGACTGACGCGCCCAGCCCACAACGAAGACGCCTTCCACCGCGGCGCCCACATAGGGATCATAGGCCTCATAGGAGATACCCCCGACGGGATAACGCGGAGCAGGGTGTTTGACAAACGATGACCACTGCACCGGCAGGCCAAAGCGCTCACTCACACAATCGCCGATACAGAAGATCACCGTGTCGACATCCAGCGTCTGTGTGGTGCCGAGAGATCTGGCCTTCGTCTGGTCCGTTGAGTCCGGCACGAGCTCCGTATCCTCGACTTCAAGGGTGGCCACGTGGCCCGTCCCATCGTCGGTATCTCCCTCGAGCATACGACGGGGCGAGGACAGGAATCGAAAACGTAATCGGGTGGAAGATGAGGCCGGAACGGCACGCGGCAGAGCGCTCAGCAGGAACTCGCGCGCGGCACGCGGATCCTGCCCTACCGCTTCCATCCGCGCGCTCACCCGGGCTATCTCATCCTCAAGCGAGGCGACGTCGAGGTTGGCCGCGACGTACTCGAGCTCCTGGCGTGTGAACTTGACCTCAGCCGGACCACGTCGCGCCACCGCGATCACGTCATCCACCTGTAGATCGCGGACCAACCAATGCGCGATATCGGCCATCACATTACCGACGCCGATCAGCGCGACACGTCGTCCGATGTCGAACCGCAGCTGGCTGTAAGGAGGTAGGCCGTTATAGGAGTAGATCAGGTCCTTCGCGTGATAGACCCCGTGCAGCGACTCACCCGGCAGCCCCAACCATTTGGTGCCCTGGGCACCTACGGCCACCACGATCGCACCAAAACCCATCTCGCGCAGCTGGGCTAGTGTGAGATCCCCATCCTCGCCGACGTGAACGTTACCATAGTAACTGACCTGATCCATCTGCAGGATCTTCTGAAACTGTGTGCGCAGCGTGGCCTTGATCCGGTGCTTGCTGTGGTAGATACCGTACTCAGCTAGCCCCCCCGGCCTGAGATCACGGTTCAGCAAGATCACCGAAATACCATGTGAAGCTAAATGCTGAGCGGTGAAATCACCCGCCGGTCCGGCACCGATAACAAGTACCCCTGCGTCGCCCAATCGCCCCTCGTCCATGGTTCTCCTTCCCTTGTTGCGTCATCCCCATGACGCGCACTATCCATGTCAACACGCAAGGCCTAGGATCGATATGCGCGAAGACGGACTTCAGGGAGGCATGGGCTTGATCCGGTGATCAGAAGGACCAGCGCCGCGGGCCGCGCTCGCCCGGCCCCTCACCCGCTCGGTGTCGCAGATAAGGAGGTTCTATCGGGGAATCCAGATCCGGTCCAAAAACATACTCGACATGGACCAGCGCCGCACTGTCGTAGCGCGTGTAATTACACGAGTCGCACCGCCAGGCTGGGAAGTCCGGCATCGTCACCATATGATCGCCCCAGCGGCGCAGATAGGTGATCTTCGCAGGCTTCAGGGTCCCAAAGCCGCAATTAGGGCAAGCGTAGGTCATGCAGGCGCTTCCTCCACGATGGCAATACCCCGGCTCGCGCCTATGCGTGTAGCGCCGGCCTCGATCATGGCCAAGGCCTGCGCATAGCTGTGAATCCCGCCGGCAGCTTTGACGCCCATCTGCGGGCCCACCGTCTTGCGCATCAGCGCGACATCCTCAACGGTCGCTCCCCTTCCGGCAAAGCCGGTGGATGTCTTCACGAAGTCGGCTCCTGACGCGACGCACAGCTCACACGCCAGCACCTTCTCGGCATCCACCAACAACGCTGTCTCGAGGATAACCTTGAGCCATGCGCCCTGAGCGTGGCAGGCGGCAGCTACGGCTGTGATGTCCTCGCGGACCTGATCGACTTTGCCGGCTTTGAGCAGCCCCACGGGAATGACCATATCAAGCTCGGTCGCCCCCTTGGCGATCGCCAATTCGGCCTCGCACACCTTGATCGCCGTGGTCGTGGCGCCCAACGGAAAACCCACAACTGTACAGACGGCCACGTCGCTCCCCGACAGCTCCGCCGCAGCCAGGGGGACGAAGATCGGGTTAACACAGACCGCTGCGAAATGGTGCGCGCGCGCCTCACGGCAGAGAAGCTCCACCTCGCCCGGCGTTGCCTCGGGCTTAAGGAGCGTGTGATCGATCATACGTGCCAACTCAAGACGCTTCATGGATTTCCCTCCAGTTCCGGGAAGGGGTAATGGGGAATAATGCCCCATTTCTCGGGAGGCCAGTAACGAAAGACCGCCTTGCCGAGGATGTTCTCCTCCGGCAACGTGCCCCAGACGTGCGAGTCACTGGAGTTGTTGCGGTTGTCGCCGAGGACCAGATACTGATCCTCCGCAAGCACCACGTCCTCTTGGTACAGCGCGGGGCCGCTCACGTAAGGTTCATTGAGCGCGACCCCGTTGATCCACACCCGTCCATCCCGCACCTGAACGTGGTCACCGGGCAAGCCGATGACGCGCTTGATGTAGGGGATCGTGCTGCGTTGATCCGGCGGGTCCAACACCACGACATCGCCCCGTTGAGGAGGACGGATCCAGTAAGAGAGCTTGCTCACGATCAGGTACTGCCCCTCGTGCAGCGTGGGCTCCATACTGATCGACTGCACCTCGTACCGTCCGGTCAGCGTGTTGACCAGGACAAAGATGACGGCAGCCAACAGCAGGGTCTCCAACACATCCCGCACCCATGCCCAAAGCTGGTTGGAGGCTTTTTCCGAGGACCCAACCTCAGCGGCGGTCACCCGCGCTTGGCCCAAAGTGCTCTGCGAAGGATCATCCCCGAGCTCCAGCCGGCCATAGGCGCCCGGCTCTGCGTCAGCGTCCACTGCGCCGGAGACATGCCCCTGAGCGACCTCTCCACGTTGCACCGCGACAGTCTGCTGCCCCATCGTCTCAGATCCCATCCGATATCATAACGTTAACCCCACGAGGGCGCTTGCGTGCAACGCCGGCCGTGACAACGACAGCTACTGAACTTCCTGCAACTCCGGGAAGGTATAGTGGGGGATCTTGCCCCAGTGTTCCGGAGGCCAATAGGAGAAGAATGCCTTGCCGAGGATGCTGTCCGCGGACAACATACCCCATGAATGGGAATCGCTCGAGTTGTTGCGATTGTCTCCCAAGACAAAGTACTGATCCTCGCCGACAACCCAGTTACCGGGATAGTTTGGCGGCTCATTGATATACGGTTCATTGAGCGCGATGCCGTTGACCCAGACACGTTGCTCACGGACCTCCACCAGATCGCCCGGCAATCCGATCACGCGCTTGATGTAAGGCACATCGCCACTTCGGTTGGGCGGTTCCAGCACAATCACGTCGCCGCGTTCCGGCGGATGCAGCCAGTACGTGACTTTGCTCGCGATAAGGTACTGCCCATCGCGTAGGCTGGGCTCCATACTCTGCCCGTGTACCTGATAACGCCCGGTCAACGTGTTGATCACCAGGAACAGGATCGCCGCCAGAAGCAGCGTCTCGAGTATGTCCTGCAACCAGGAACGAATACCGAAGGATCGGCTGAGTGAAGGTTCCCCGTCATCAAGGGCTACGGCCATCGACGCCGGCGCTTCACTCGGGTTCTCATTGACCAAGTGGCCGCCTCCAATCTATACTGGGTCGCATTATAGTTGATGTCGCGTCACGGACAACCCTTCCAAAGGGGAAAAGCAGAACACCCCCTCATAGAGCGGGGGGTGTGATCCGCTGATTGGGAAGACCGCAAGAGAGTCAAGGCGACCGGAGGGCGTGATGGACCATCACGCCCAGCGCCGAACCTACGCGCCGTCTGACGACGGCGCCTCGTCGTCACTTCCCTCGTCGGGCTTCGGGGCCCTGCGCCTAAATAGCCCTCCACCGGAGCCGGTTGGTTGATGCTCTTCTTCGTCCAGCTCCTCCTCCTCGTCTTCCCAGCCGATGATCCATACAGCGAGACCGGCGACCAGAATCGTGGCGATGATCAACGCCGCCCACTGACCCGCCAGAAGCCCCACATCCCGCGCGGACCAGATCAGGATCGCCACCATACCTATCGCTAGCACGATCCAGGACGTCCACTGGGGATGCTCGTTGACAAACTGCTTGATCTTGTCCATTTCTATGATTTCCTCCCGGAGTGCCCACTCGAGGGACTCGACTATATCGGTCGCCGGATCAGATCGTCCCGCAAACGCTTCATCATTACGCCCCGGCCCACAAGGTCATACTCGGCTACGGCCTCCTGCCACGCAGGGGGAAGATCGTCGAGGGTCTGAAACTCGTAGTCGAGGCTCTCCCAAAACGCCACCAGGGCCTCGCTGGGCCGGCTGGGCAGGAAGAGGATAACGGCCTCGACCAACAATTCCGCAGCGTCTTCTTCCATCCGTGAGACCAGAACCCGACCGATCTCGGCAGGGTCGCGCCCGTACGTGATCAGGAAATCGGAGACGCGAACCACCAGGTTCTCGACTTGCCAGCCAAGCAGCCCCACCACCCGGCCCTGGCTCTCCGCGATCATGAACCCCACCTGACCAAAGCGCAACGCAACATCACGTCGCGAGAGCTGGGCATAGGGCCCACGATGGTCTTCCGACCGCGCGGCATTGACGAATGCGGCAATCAGTTCGGCGTCTGCGAGTCGCGCCCGGCGCACCACCACATCACGCGCGGACACGTGAACCTCTGCTGACGCGGCGCCAGATCCCAAACCATCCTCCTCCAGCGGCAGACTGAGCGGCGGCCCTACCCACGACCCCACACAAGTAAGCCGCCACGCCCATTATACCGAGCTTTGATGAATCCACAAAGCAGGTCCGGAACGATTGCTGGTATAATGGGAACAGCCGGAAGCCCACAGGGGGGAGAGGATGCCGTGCAAGAATTGATCGCAGGTGCGCAGGAGCTACGGATCGGGCTCAAATCCGAGCAGGTGGATGCCCTACGCCTCTACCAGCAGGAGCTCATTGCGTGGAATGAGCGATTCAACCTCACGGCAATAACCGACGATTTCGGCATTCAGATCCGACACTTCCTCGACTCACTCTCATGTCTGCTCGCCCTGGAACCCGGGGAGCAATTCAGCGGCAAGCGTATCATCGACGTAGGCACCGGCGCAGGATTCCCCGGCATTCCCCTCAAGATCATCTGTCCCACCATCCGGCTGACGCTGCTCGAAGCTACCGCAAAGAAGGTGCAGTTTCTCGAGCACATCGTCGCGCAGCTAGCCCTGCAGAACGTCACCGTCATCCACGGAAGGGCCGAGGAGCTGGGCCACGACCCACAACACCGCGAGCAATACCATTGGGCGGTGGCACGGGCAGTGGCCGATCTACCGGTGCTCATCGAGTACTTGCTGCCTCTCGTCCAGGTCAGCGGGCGCGTGATCGCCCAGAAGGGTGAGAGCGCACCGGCGGAAGCCCAACGCAGCGAGTGGGCCTTCACACAACTGGGCGGGCAGCTGCGCAGGCTGGTACCGGTAGATCTCAGGGGATTAGCCGAAACGCGGTATCTCGTGTTGGTCGACAAGGTGGCCGCGACGCCGGGGAAGTATCCTCGCCGACCCGGTGTTCCGAGCAAACGCCCTCTAGCCGAGGAGTAGCCACGCCAGTGATGATGGTGGGCCGGCGCTAGTCCGCGTCCCTCGAGGTGCCATCCGGCGCCATCCCAGACGTAGAACGCGCGTAGAGCCAGCGGTACCCCTCGAAGTGCTCGCGAATGAGACGCACGTAACGACGGGTCTCCTCGTAATCGATCAGCTCGATGAAGAGGTCGGTGTCGTCCTCCGCAGCAGACATCCAACGCATCGCGCTACCGGGACCGGCATTGTAGGCCGCCAGTGCCGCAAAGAGATCCCCATCAAAGCGGTCGCGCTGCTCGGCAAGGTACCACACGCCGAAGCGGACGCTGACCATCGGACGGTAGAGATCGCGCGTCTCATAGCCGGGCGGCCAATTCAGGGCCTCGGCGATCGCGGCCCCGGTCGGAGGAATCACCTGCATCAGCCCGTGGGCTGCGGCAAAGGAGGTTGCCGCTCCCTCGAAGAGGCTCTCCTGGCGCAACAGGGCGTAGACGAAGAGAGGCGAGAGTCCTTGATCCAGGGCTTCTTGGGTCACCAGATCCTCGTAGTAGGTCGGATAGACCAGGCATCCGATATAGGCAGGAAGCTCCGTCAGGTCTCCGGCAGGCGACGTACGCCAGAGCTGCGCCGCAGCGACGATCGAGGAGCGATAGAGCCCGACATCCCGATAATAAAGCGCGAGTTGATACTGCGCCCACGGATCCGCCGTCGTCGCCACGCGCACCGCCTCCAGCTCGGTCCGGCCCTCGTCGAAGTGCCCCAAGCGTAGTAGCAGGGTGCCGCGACGCACCCGCGGGTCGCCCGACAACGAGGCCGAGAGCGCACTGACCGGCACGTCGGGATCGAGTGCCAACCAGGCTACAAGCCAGGACTCCGCCTCTGCCTGGGCCTCAGGCGTGTCACAGGCTGCCATCCCGTCCGGATCGACCTGGAATGAGGCCCCTCCCTGTGCCTGCTCCTGCAAAAGGTCCGCCGCACGCAGCCCGTAGAAGGTCCAGGGGCCCAAGGACAGCGCACGGCTCAGAGCCTCCGTCGCACTGAGTGCTTCCCCCGCCGCAAGATGGGTCTTGCCGAGCCAGGTCCAAGCGGCCTGAGTCTGCACATCGGAAGGATACCACTCGGTCAGGGCCTCCCAGCCGACTCGGGCACTCTCTATATCGCCGACGGTATAGTGATAGAGGCCTGACCGAAAACGGGCCTCCGGCGCGCGGGCATCGTTGGGATAGGCCTCGGCTATATCGAGCAGGATGTCAGCGACGAGGGCTGCGTCACCGCGGCTCTCTAGCTGTCGAATCACGTCCCACGCCCGGTCAGGTATCTGCTCCGACTCAGGGAAGTGGGCCAGGCCGAACTCATAAGCCTCCAATGCCGCATCGAGCTCGCCTTGGGCCAGCAGCGTCCGGGCCCGACCCATCCAGGCATCAGCGACCAGGGGATCGTCAGGATGGGTGTCGATGAGCAGCTGGAACTCATTGAGGGCCATCTCCAGGTTCTCTGCTCCCAGATAGGCCAGTCCTGCATAGTAGTGGGGCGCCCCGGTATGGTCGGGGTCACCCATAATCACCCTCTGGAAGGCCTGAACGGCAGGGATGTGAGCCCCGGCGTTGAGGTTGATCTGCCCGCGCAGCATATCGTCGACGGGCAGGCCCGCTTCCACTAGACGCACGAGCGCGGGATGCGCCTGAGCCTCGGTCGGATGCGCCTCGATGAGTGCCTGCCAACGAGCGTAAGCATCTTCCGCGTCGCCCAGCACGAGCGACGTATCAGCCGCCTGGAACATGATGCGTGCACGATACGACGGGATGACCGCAATCGACAGGATCCTATCATAGGCGTCCAGAGATCTCACAAAGTCGCCCTGAGCCGCATACGCTGCCGCTATCTTCTCCAGGAGCCAGACCTGTCGGCCGGCTGTATCCGTCGTCGCGAAGGCCGCTTCATAGGCCCGGGCAGCCGCCACAGCATCGCCGGCGGTCGAATAGGCGTCACCCATCCAATCGTGAATGTAAGGCGCGAGGAGAGGGCGTGTCTGAAGAGCAACGGAATAGTGCTCCACGGCGGCGATGGGCGAGTCATTGAGCCGCAGGGCATCAGCCATCAACAGATGGGCATCCGTCGCCACCAGGGAGAGAGTGTCCGTTGGGACATCCGCGGGAGCAGATCCGGCGAGAAAGCCCTCAAGCAGAGCTATCGTCTCGTGGTAGGCCCCGCTTGCGGTATAGGTCTGCGCCAGGCCCAGCGTCGCCTGAACGTGCTCGTCCTCAGTTGCCGAAGGATGAGCGATCAAGCGCACAAAGGCGTCTGCAGCCCCCACCCAATCGCCGTTGTGATAGGCATGCCGGGCGTCGCCAAGCAGCGCGACCGGCATAGGTGTCGGCGTTGGAGTGGGCGTCGGCGTGGCTGTCGGGGTGGGGGTCAACGTTGCCGTAGCGGTCGGGGTGGGGCTGACCGTCACGGTCGGGGTCGCCGATGCGGACAGGAAACCGAAAGAGCCCCCCTGTTGAGTACATCCCAAACAGAGAAAGAGGAGCACACCAAGCCACCCGACACGTCGAACGTTAGCCATAGCGGCATTATGCCGGGTTCTTGTCGCGGGTCAACCGCTTGCTATTTTGACAGATATGGATTATCATATCATTAAAAATATCGCCTGAGCATAATGCGCCTAGCAAGGAGGTAAGCATGAGCGACCTGACCACGCACTATATGGGCCTGAAGCTTAAGAACCCGATCGTCCCTTCAGCATCGCCCCTCTCACGGGGCCTGGATAACATCAAGAAGATGGCGGAGGCCGGCGCGGCAGCCATTACACTCTACTCGCTCTTCGAAGAGCAGATCGATCGCGAGGCGCTTCTGACGGACTACATCCTGGAGGATCAGAAAAACCGTTACGCCGAGATGACCGACTTCTTTCCGGAGCCGGAGTTCTTCCGCCGCGACGAGGTGGCGTACCTGGACCTCATCCGGGACGCCAAGCGCGCCGTCGACATCCCGGTCATCGCCAGCCTCAACGGCTACAGCGAGGGAGGATGGACGCGGTACGCACGCCTCTTTGAGGAAGCCGGCGCCGATGCGATCGAGCTTAACGTTTACTACATTCCGACCTCCCACCGCCTGACCGGCTCACAAGTTGAGGCCCTCTACTTCAACGTCCTGCGCAACGTCAAGGAGCAGGTCTCGATTCCGGTCGCTATGAAGCTAAGCCCCTTCTTCAGCTCGATCCCCCACATCGCCACCGTGCTGAGTCGCAGTGGTGCGGACGGCTTGGTCCTCTTCAACCGCTTCTACCAGCCGGACCTGGACATCGAGGCCCTCACCCCACGCCGCAGTTTGGTCCTGAGCACCTCAGCTGAGATACAAGTACCACTGCGCTGGATCGGCATCCTCTATGGGCAGGTCCAGGCATCGCTGGCGTTGACCTCGGGCATTCACACCGCTGAGGACGCTATCAAGGCGGTGATGGCGGGCGCGGATATCGCCAACGTCTGCTCGGTTCTGCTGCAGGAGGGCATCGGCAGCCTAACGGCTCTGGTCGATGGCGTGGATCAATGGCTGGAGCGGCATGAGTACGCAACCCTCGATGAGATCAAGGGGATCCTGAGCCACAAGGAGAGCCCCAACCCGGCGGCTTTCGAGCGCGCCAACTACGTGCAGTTGATCGGTATGGAAGATCGCTAGGACGGGACCCTATGGACGAATCCGGCTTCTATACCGGCAAGGGGGATCGCGGCACGACCACGCGCCTGGGCGACAGCCGGCGAGTTGACAAGGACAGCGCCCTCATCGAGGTCGTCGGGGCGCTCGATGAGGCGACGGCGGCTATCGGTGTCGCACGTGCCCACGCCCAATCGCCGATGCTGCAGGAGGAGTTGCTCACCATCCAGCGCCACCTCTATCGGCTTCTTTCACACCTTTCCGCGACGCCCGAAAAGCGCAGCACCTACCCGAGCCTTTCGGGCGAGGACGTCGCGTGGTTGGAGGCGCTGATCGCGGGGATTGAGCGCCAACTCCCGCCTCTGAGGGATTTCGTCCTGCCGGGGGATTCCGTCTCCGGCGCAGCTTTCCATATGGCGCGCACCATCGTACGACGTGCCGAACGCAGGCTCGTCGCCTTCTTCAAACTCGAGCCCGGCCTGGGAGAGGACAGCCTCGCCTACGTCAATCGGCTGTCCTCCCTGATGTTCGTCGCCGCCCTCAACGAGGATTCTGAGCGTGGCCATGCGCCGACGCTGAGTCGGGGGTGAGTTACCCAATTTGAAATACAAACGTCTTGCAAAATAGGCGCATCTGCGGTATACTCCCCTCCGTATCATGGCCGATTGGCCTGGAAAGGAAGGGACTATCCGTAGCAATGGGACGCTATACAGGACCCAAAAACAAGCTATCGCGGCGCGAAGGCGTCGATCTCTTCGGCAATGGTGGAGAGAGCCTACAACGTCGTCTTGATCAGCCTCCCGGCGAACACGGTCGTGCCGCGGCTTACAGCCGTCGGCGGAGGGGGGACTACGACCGGCAGCTCAGGGAAAAGCAGAGAGTTAAGCGTGCCTATGGCCTGCGCGAACGGCAGTTCCGTCGCTTCTACCGCATGGCGCAGAAGTCGCAGGATCTGACGGGGCAAGCACTGCTGAGCTTGCTGGAGCGGAGGCTCGATAACGTAGTCTTCCGCATGGGGTGGGCGCGCACCCGCCCTCAGGCACGGCAATTTGTCTCCCATGGGCATATCCTCGTGGACGGCAAGCGGGTCAACATCCCCTCGTATCTGGTGGCCCCGGCCCAACGCCTCGCCCTACAGCCAAAAACGCAGAGGATCCCCGAGGTTCAGGAGCTGATGGAGGCGCCCCCGCCCATCCCGGAATGGTTGAACCGGGACGGTCCGGAGGGGGCCATCGTCCGTGCGCCGGAGCGTCAGGACATTTTCGAGCCCATCGATGAGCAACTGGTGGTCGAGTTCTACTCTCGTTAGCACAGCCCCATAGGTGTTGCTTGCCTCCGCGGCGTTGCATGCTATCTTTGGCTCCACGCCTATCAGCACAAGCATAGCAGCTCGACGCCACGGAGGCAGCCTTTGGGCAAGCCACTGATTCTGATCACCAACGATGACGGTATTCGGTCCGCAGGCCTGCGTGCGGCGGTTCAAGCCGTCAGCCGACTCGGCGAGGTTCTGATCGTCGCCCCTAACCGGCAATGGTCGGGGTCGGGTCGGTCGATGCCATCCTCCGTCAGTGGTGATGTGAAAGAGACCGTCCTCGAGCTTGAGGGGGAGCGCTACGGGGCCTATGAGATTGATGCGACACCGGCGCTCTGCGTCATCTACGCGATGATGGGACTAGCAGATCGCCAGCCCGACCTGGTGGTATCGGGCATCAACTTCGGCGAGAACATCAGCATCGACATTACCATCTCCGGCACCATCGGCGCAGCTCTGGAAGCCGCCGCCTTCGGCATTCCCGCCCTGGCGGTATCGGTGGAGATGCCGGTGGAGAACCACCTCACCGGCGATGCCACCGAGGACTATGCTGCAGCGAAAGCGTACACCCAGCGCTTTTCCGAGTTGCTCCTAGAGCGGTCGCTACCCTTTGACGCCGACGTCCTGTCCGTCAATCTACCGCGAAATGCCACGCCCGACACGCCCTGGCAACTGACCCGCCTCGCACGTCAGCGCTACTTTGTCCCCGTCGCCCGATCGAACACGCCGGGCGAGGAGCAGGCGGGCTATCGCGTGATGGACCATCCCGAGAGAGCAGAGATCGGATCGGATATCTGGTGCCTGCACCACGCGCGTCAAGTGTCCGTCACTCCGCTCTCCGTCGACCTGACCGCACGCGTGGATTTCGGAGCGTTGGAGGAACAACTGAGATCGCGAACGTAGCGCGGGTTGACCTTGACAGAACCGTGACGCCGCCATAGACTTGATGCACATCAAGGGGGCCTATGCAGTATCAAACTGAGATCTTGCGCTTTGAGGATGGGGCCCGTAGCCGGCATCCCTCTCCGGACGCAACGGTTGCGGCAGCCCAGGCCAACGCCCTGACAGATGTGGGGAGCCAGATCGCGGTGCTCGTCGATCTCACGCCCCAGCTGCCCTACCGGAGCCGCGAGATCCGCACACTGGTCGTCAAGACCTACTGGGCGTCATCGGGCAGTATCGTCGCACGCTTACGTCGCGCCCTGGTTACAGCCAACCGCCACCTGATCGCCTTCAATCAGATGGCACCCTCGGGCAACAAATGTGCGGGCAACCTGACCTGTGCGGTCTTCTCCGGTGATGAGCTGTTCCTGGGGCAGATTGGAGCTCCCTACGCTTACGTCGCGCACCCTCCTGATGTGGAAACCGGTCGCACAAGCAAGGAGTTCATCGAGCTCTTTCCGCGGCGAGACCGCTTGCTGATCCCCTTGGGCGCCACGGTCCCACCTGTCATCAACATCAGCTACACGCTGATGAGCCCCGGCAGCATCGCCTGTCTCGCGACGACCCAAATCGCCGAGGCGCAAGCACGAGAGGCCTGGGAACAGGCCCTGTCGCTGCACCACCAGCGCACGACGTCGAAGCTCGAACTGGTCTCCAATCACCTGAGTCGGGAATTCGGCAACCAGCGGGCCTCGGGCAGTATCGTGCTGATCAGCGCCCAGGCGTCGCCCGTGGCGAGGCCAGCGCCCTGGACACAGTCGCGCGCCATCCCACAACAACGCGCCACGCCCCCGACCACGATCCAGCCGGCTTCGCTCACACCCATCCCCAAGCCCACGGAGGCCCCAACAGCACCGCCCCCTTCGGACGAGGCCCGCGTCACCGTAACTCCGGCACCGGCGACCACGACGCCCATTGCGGAGCACCGCACGGAGGCCGTAGCTGTTGACCCCGACGAGGGCGGGCCGGGGATCAGTCTCCCCAAGATCAACCTATCACCGCCTCCCGTCGGCGCTTGGATCGAGGGCCTCCGCCTGAGATGGCAGGAGCGACGACGGATACACCGGCTGAAGATCACTGAACGTTCGACGACGGCGGAACGTGCTCGCCTCAGACAGGCCCTGCGCACCCTGCTACCCGGCAAAGTCGAGGACTCACAGAAGACGAGGATGCGCACCCCACCCGAGGAGAGACGCTCGGTCATGGGTGCCGTGGTCTTGGGCCTGGTCCTGGTCGTAGCGCTCATCACCCTGACCAAGTATCTCCAGCTGGGCGGCCCGTTGCGGGCCGAGGAATTGCTCAACGAGGCACAGGAGCTGCGCACGCACGCCTATAGCTCGCAGGATCCCGCCGATTGGCGCAAACTCCTCGATGTCTCGGGCCAGATCGTCCGCCTCGACCCTCAAAACACCGAGGCCGCGCGCCTTAGGGATGAGGCACAGCAGGCTGTGGACTCGCTGGAGCACGCGGCGCTCCTCAACATCTCGCCGTTGCTGGACCTGGGCACGGCCCCTGTCCCGCGGCGGATCTTGGCAGCCGGCGGCTGGGTCTACATTCTGGAGACCGCGACCGACGCCGTCATCGCGCTCCCTCTGAATGCCGACCGAATCTCGACCTCGGCGGAGGGCCCGACGACGATCCTGCGGCGCGGGCAGACCTATTTAGGAGAGGTCGTCGAACACCTCGTCGACCTGGCCTGGATCGGTCCGGGAGGCAGCTATCCCGATGGCGCCTTGATCATCTACAGCGAGGGCGGCGCACTCTTCATCTACGAGCCGTCGCTCGGCCCCGGCAGCATCACCGTGCAACGTATTCAGGGAGAGCTGGGGGCAGGTCATGTCACCGCAATGGCCTCCTATGGCGAGAGCCTCTACCTGACCCAGAGACAGTTAGGCCAGATCCTGATGTACGAACCGGTCAACGGTATCTATGACACACCGCGGGCCTACTTCGCTGAGGGTACGGCGCCCGATATGCAGCTCGCGCTGGACCTCGCGGTCGATGGCCGCGTCTACCTTCTGATGGGGGACGGTTCGCTACAGACCTATTTCTCCGGCACACATGATCACTCTTTTGTGATGAACGGATTGCCGGATGCCGACTTCGTCCCGATCGTCATGAGCATGGATCCGCAGGCCGACAACGGCCACATCTACCTCGCCGACACACAGCAGGAGCGCATTATCGCCCTCAACGAACGCGGCGACTTTATGCACCAATACCGCCTGCCCAGGGGCGAATTACAGAGGATCGAGTCCCTGGCAGTCACGACGAACCCCGACGTGCTGTACATAGTTGCGGAAAACCAGCTCCTCGCGGCGCCGCTGCCCGACTTCGGCGCCGGACGGACCCAATAGACGCGACGATGCCCACGCTGCGCGCCTTTGTCGCGATCCCGTTGTCTGAGGAGGTCCGGATGAAGCTGACGCACCTTCAACAACAACTCAAGCGTCATTGTCCGGAAGGGACTGTCCGTTGGGTCGCTCCATCCGGCATTCATCTGACACTCCACTTCCTCGGTGACATCCTGACCGAGCGAGTAGAGCCGGCGCGAGCGGCCCTAAGCGCCGTCGCGCGTAACGCGGCCTCGCCGGGACTGACGTTTGAAGTGCAGGGCCTTGGTGCCTTTCCGAACCTGAAACGCCCGCGCGTGATCTGGGTCGGCGTCAAGGACCCGACGTCGAGGATCGCCCTGCTCCACCAGGCCGTGAACGAGGCGTTAGCTGCCGTCGGGTTCACACCGGAAACCCGCCCCTTCTCTCCCCACCTGACGTTGGGGCGCGTCAGGCGACAGGCCGGCAGCGCTGATGCCTGGACGTTAGGCAGGATCGTAGCGGAGAGTGAGATCGGCACACTGGGCAGCGTACCGGTGCATGAAATGGTCCTCTTCCGGAGCGAGCTCAAGCCCTCCGGCGCCGTCTATACACCGCTGCAGACCTTCAACCTGCAGCGCGCTGAGTGACTCGGATTTACGGGGCGTCACCGCCCAACGCTGCGCGATAGGCCGCGAGTGTCTGCGTTGCCGTCGTCCGCCAACTGAAGGTCGCCGCCTGTTGCAGTCCCGCCTGCCGAAGGCGCCCCCGCACATCGGCATCCTCGACGATGCGGGCACAGGCCTCCGCAATAGACGCGGTATCCTCCGGATCAATGAGCAGCCCGGCATCGCCGACCACCTCGGGCAGGCTCGCACAATCGGCAACCACGGTAGGCGTGCCGCATTGCATCGCCTCCAGAGCGGGCAGGCCGAACCCCTCGTAGAAGGAAGGCATCGCGAGCAAGAGGGCCCCATTGTAGAGGATGACCAGATCGTCAACCGTGGGGCGCTCCACGAAATGCACATATGACCCGAGGCTCAGGGCGCGAATCGTCTCCTGCACCTCTCCGTAGAGCCATCCCGGCCTCCCGGCAATCACCAGATCCAGCGCGTGCCCCCATGATCTGAGCAGCGCCAGCGCCTCAAGCAGGCCGGGCAGGTTCTTCCTCGGTTCCCAGACGCCGACAAAGAGGAGGTAACCCGGTGTCATACCCAGGCGGGCCAACGCCGCCGCAACGTCCTCCCGTGGGAGAACCCGAAAGCGATCGTCGGCAGCGAGATGGGCCACCGTCACACGCTCGGGCGCGACCCCCAGAAGCGTCTCCAGGTCCCGCTGCGTGGCGTGCGAGTCGACCAGGATCCCGTCCGCGTGGCGCACCGCCCAATCGATCTGGTCGTTGTAGTAGCGGCGGGCATCGGCGGTGAGATAGTCCGGGTAGTAGAGGAAATTCAGGTCGTGCACCGTGATCACATGATGACGAGCGCCCCAAGCCGGAGGAATGAAGTCGGTGCTGTGGAGCAGATCCAGCCCCAACGGCCACAGCTCCAGGCCCAGGGCCCACCTCTCTAGCCGGTGGTGCGGCGATGTCCAGACGCGACGCAGTGTCGTGCCGGGGAGCTTCAGAGGGTTCCGCTCCCGACGATGGGCGATCAGCGTCAGCTGCATGTCCGGCTGCTGACGCTCAGCCAGGGCCCGAGAGAGGCGCCGAGCATACCGCGAAATCCCACCCGGGGCGTAGGCGTGCAGGCGTAGATCCAGTCCGATCTTCATCTCACCACGACTCAGTAGCCACGCGACACATCGACGATATTGCGTAATGGGCGGCCCTGCAGATAGCGCTCCAGATTATCCAGGAAGAGCGCGGCCTCGCGCTCTTTGAAATGCGGAGTACTCCAGCTATTGTGCGGCGTGATGATGACATTCGGCATATCCCATAGCGGCGAATCCGCCGGCAGAGGCTCCTCGTCAAAGACATCAAGGGCGGCACCGCCAATCCACCCCTCAGCCAGCGCCCGGGTGAGGGCAGCTTGGTCAACAATCTGCCCACGGGCGATGTTGATCAGCCAGGCATCGGGTCGCATCTGCCGCAGCGCCGTTTCGTCGATCAGCCCACGCGTCTCCGGCGTCAACGGAGCGGCGACCACCACGAAGTCAGAGTCGGCGAGCAGGGCCGGAAGTTGGTCCGCCGGGAGAACGTCGGCGGCGAAGGGAGTGTCACGCTCCGGATGACGGCGCGTCGCGATTACGTGCATCCCCATCGCCTGACAGCGCCGTGCGATCTCCATCCCGATACTACCCAGCCCAATCATGCCGACGCTGAGGTCTGCCAGCTCCCGTAGTCGTAGGAGCTGCCACCGATGCGCCCGCTGTTGCGCCAGAAAATCGGGCACGCGCTTGGCAACCACCAGAATCCAAGCGAGCACCATCTCCGCAATGGGGACGTCAAAGATGCCGGCGGCATTAGTGATCACCACCTCCCGCCCTGGGGGAAGCGCCCGCACGACGTGCTCAACACCCGCCGTCATCGTCTGAATCCAGCGGAGGGCCGGTGAGCTGAGAAGACGCTGCAACGCCGCGGGTGATAGCGTCCACGGCACCATCACCACCTCGGCCCCATGGCCCGCCTCCTCGGCAGGGACACCCTGCGCGGTCCCATCGTCATCTCTGTCGTCGAGCTCCTCAAGCAGCAGGATCTCGCAGGCGTCCAACAGGCGCGCACCCGTGACCAAGTCGCAGGTGCGCGCCTCCAACATCGGCAGCACAAACTCCGGCATGATGATCTTCATCGCCACCCCCCATCGTATCAATATGTGTTATCATACCTCTGGAGGCAGAATGACAAATTCCTACATCGTCCACTATGGCGAGCTGGGCCTGAAGGGACGCAACCGCATCAACTTTGAGCGCCGACTCATCGAGAACGTGCGCACTGCCCTTGGCGATCTGGGACACGCACGCGTCGAACGATTCCACGGTTATATGATGGTCGCCCCGCCGGAGACGGCGCCTGCCGCCGAGGTAGAGACCCGCCTTCGCCGCATTCCAGGCATCGCTTACTTTGCCCCGGTGGCGACGACACGGCTCGACATGGACACGATGACCGAGGCAGCGGTCAGGTTGGCGCGGGAGGCACTTGCGCCGCAGACGGCGATTGCGCCGCAGACGGCGATTGCGCCGCAGACGGCGGTTGCGCCGCAGACGGCGGTTGCGCCTCGGACGGCGGGCACGACCGAGCTGCCGAGCTTCAGAGTACGCTGTACACGCGGCAATAAGCAGTTCCCGTTCACCTCACCCGAGGTGGATCGCGAGATCGGCGCACAGATCGTCGCCGCCACAGGCGCGCCGGTTGATCTCAAGGACGCCGACGTGACGCTGACGATCCAGATCTACGAAGAGACAGCCTACCTCTTTGCACACCGGATTCCGGGCGCGGGAGGTCTGCCGGTCGGCTCGAGCGGGCGCGTGATCGCCCTCTTTTCCGGCGGCATCGATTCGCCGGTCGCTGCCCATCTGATGATGAGACGCGGCTGCACAGTGGATTTTGTCCACTTCCACCTCCTACGAGGCACGCCGCGGATCCGCGAGGCGAAGGTCGTCGCCATGGTGCGCCAGGTGCTGGCGCCTCACCGTGTGCGAGGACGTCTCTATATGATCTCCGCCGCGCCCTTTGAGGCGGCGATGGCCCCGTTGGACTCTCGCGTGGCAACGGTCGTCTTCCGACGCTTCATCATGCGGACAGCCGAACGCATCGCGCGTTACCGCAAGGCCCCGGCACTGGTCACCGGCGACAGCGTGGGGCAGGTCGCCTCACAGACGCTCACCAACATCAATGTGATCTCACAGGTCACCCGCTTGCCGATCCTGCGCCCACTCATCGGCATGGATAAACAAGATATCATCACCCTGGCAAAAGAGATCGACACGTACGAGCTCTCCATTCAGCCCTATCAGGACCCCTGCTCGCTTCACGCCCAACGCCCGGCCACCCGCGCCCGGCTGGACGAAGTGCGTCAGCTTGAGGAGCAGATCGATGTGGAGGCCCTGCTTAAAGAGACGCTCACCAACCATGTCGAGGAGATACGGATCTCATTCGACGGTGCTTAATCGTTTTCTCAAACGGAGCCCTATCATGGACCTGCGCACCTTCCTGACCGAACTTGATGCGGCGGGCGAGCTTCAGCACCTACCCGAAGCCTTCTCCCCACACCTCGAGCTCGCCGGCGTTCTGGCTCGTAACGACGGTCAACCGCTGCTATTTGAAAACCTCACCGGGTATCCCGGCTGGCGGCTCGCCTCGGGCTACGTTGCCCAGCGGTCGCACTTCGCGACGGCCCTTGGCTGCTCCCCGGAGGACGTCGTCCGGACGATGGCCGAGGCCATGACCCAGGCTGAGAGCGGGGCCCGCACCGGCGCAAGCTCCTCCACCGAGCTGAGCGAAGGCGCCCCCTGCCAGGAGATTGTGCTATCCGAGGTCGATCTGGATCAGGTCCCCATCCCCCGTTACCACCCGCGGGACGGAGGCCCCTACATCACGGCGGGCGTGGCGATCATCGTCGACCCGGATCTTGGGCGCAACCTCTCTTTCCACCGGTTGATGCGCATCGGACACGACCGGCTGGTGGGACGTATCGTTGAACAGCGCGGCACCGACACGGCCTGGCGCAAGCGTCCCGAGGGCCTGCCGATGGCGGTCTGCATCGGGCTGCCCCCGCACCTCCTGCTAGCTGCTGCGATGTCGCCCCCCAAGGGCGTCGATGAGGTCGCCATCGCTCAAGCGATGGCGCCGACGCCGATGGTACCGGCTGTGAGCGTGCCCGTGGAGGTTCCGGCGTACGCCGAGCTCGTGTTGGAGGGGATCCTGACCCACGAGAGCCATGAGGAAGGGCCCTTCCCCGACCTCTCCGGCACCATGGATGGGATCAGAGAACAGCCCGTCTTCCGCGTCACCGCCATCACACATCGCAAGGACCCGATTTTCCACGCCCTGCTTCCCGCAGGCCTCGAGCACAAGAACCTTATGGGCATGCCACGCGAGCCCACCATCTACGCAGAGGTGTCGCGGGTGACCACCTGTACCGGCGTACTGATCACGCCGGGCGGCGGATCGTGGCTGCACGCCGTGGTGCAGATCGAGCCGCGGCGACCCAACGACGCCCGGCGGGCCATCGAGGCCGCCTTCCGCGGACATACGTCGCTGAAGCACGTCGTCATCGTCAACACCGACGTCAACATCCTCGATCCGAACGATGTAGAGTGGGCGATCGCCACCCGCTTCCAGGCCGATCGGGACCTCGTGATCCTGACCGATCAGCCAAGCTCCAGCCTCGACCCCAGCGCGCGACAGAATCCGGGCCATAAAGCGACGACGGCGAAGATGGGCCTTGACGCCACAATGCCCTGGGGCGCCTCCCACGAAGGATACGTCAGAGTGCATTACGCATAGGAGGAATCAGATGAAATTCATGAACGGACTGAACCGCGTTATCATCGTGATCGGATGTCTGATCCTGATGGCCACACTGACCGCCCTCTTCATCTTTCCGCACGTGATCCTTGAGGGTGTGGGCCGATGGATGATGGATTGGGGCAACTATCTTGGGAGACAGGACCCGTGGGTGCGCCTCGGCGTGGGTATCGCTCTGGCGACCGTGGTCAATCTGCTCCTTCTAGCCGTTATCGTGCTCGAGGTTCGCCGCCGGCGCGGTCGCTACCTCCGGGTACAGCAAGTCGCGGGTGGCATGGCGACGATCAGCGTGGAGAGCGTCACAGAGCTGCTCCAACACAGACTCGATCCACTGCCCGGCGTCATCAACGTCGCCCCCGAGATCCATGCCAAGGGCAACAAGGTGGATGCTCGGGTCGAGGTAGGCGTCAGCCGCGGCACAAACATCCCCGAGACCGCCAGCCTGCTCATTAAGACGGTGCAATCGGTGCTCACCGACGAGCTGGGTATGCAGATCGCGGGCCAGCCCGAGGTCCAGGTGACGGTCGTGGCGCGCGATAGCGATCGGGACAGTGTGCCGGACCGCAGCCGGATCGATGCCCTGGAGACGCCTCCACCCCTGCCCCTGTCCGGTACCGCCTCAGCAACGTTCCCGGAGCACACCACGTCGCGGCGAGAGGATCGTGATATCGACCACCAGCAGCCTGAACCGACCACCGGAGACGATGCGGCGTGAGTGCAGAAGCTCTGGAAACACTCCTCGAGGCCCTGATTTTCGCCTCGCCCCAACCCGTATCGGTGGAGCATCTCGCCGGCGCCGTGGGATGCTCCATCGAGGAGACAGAGAGCGCCCTGACCCACCTGGAGTCACAGATGAGCGAGCGCGGATTACGCCTCCAGCGCAGTCGGGACAGACTGCAACTTGTCTCGATGCCCGAGGCGGCTCCCCACATCGAGGCCCTGCTGGGTCTGGATGTGACGCTGCGGTTGACGCAGGCTGCGATGGAGACGCTGGCCATTGTCGCCTATGCCCAACCCGTGACACGACCGCAGGTGGAGTCGATTCGTGGTGTCAGCTCCGACAGCACACTGCGCACCTTGTTGTCGGCAGGGCTGATTGAAGAGATCGGGCGCGCCGAGACCTTGGGGCGCCCGATCCTCTATGGCACCACTTTCGAGTTCCTCCAGCAGTTCGGGTTGAATCATCCCGACGAGCTGCCCCCCCTGGCGCCGCAAGCAGAAACCCAGGGGAGTGAGGATGTCCACCCCTTAGCGCCCCCAGGATCCGACAACGGTACCGACCGTTAGGTGACCGGGTGCCCTGCAGGGAAGAGGGAACGAGTCCGGCGATGACCGTCGCCCGCGGGGTCGCTCGGCATCCTAGGCAAAGGCGCGTCATCCTACTGCTGACGGTCATCGCCTTCCTAATCGCGGGGCTGGGCATCGGCGCCTCTCCGGTTCGCGTCGATGCCCGTGCGACTCTCGGACAGACCACCTCCACGCCTATCGGCGTCTACTACGTGGGTCCGGAGGACGTCATCGCCGAGGCGATCGACCACGCCGCGCCGTATATCGTCAGGGTCAACCAACCGGACCTGGCCCAGGTCATCGTCATCAACAACGCCCCTCTGCGGGACTCACTGCGTGTCTTCGGCACCGAGATCCAGCAGGGGCGCATCGGCCTGGTCCTGTTCTGTGGACCGCTATTTCCCCAGGACATCGAGGACTTGCGCGCCCTACTGGCGGTCAGCACCTTTGGGCTTGACCAGACGGCGGTAGCGGCCCCAACCCTCCCCTCCGCCGTGAGCGACCCGATCCAGGACGCCATCGCCTGGCGCTCCGCGCCGGAGATTCAGGCCCGGACCCTCATCACCAACCCCAACCTGCTTCGCCCGGTCGTCGCCACACCGGCGGGCGAGGGCATCATCCAGCGAGTGCGAGGCCGAGAGCAGACCCAGGCGCTCATCGTTAGCGGCTGGTACCATCACCCATCCAACGAGGCGTGGACATCGTGGGCCTACTTCGACTACCTCGTCTACCATCTGATCGCGGACGCTGCCAACGTTGGGCGAAAGCTCTCCTTTGCCGATTATCCCCCCTCACCCGCGCCCGACGGACGCGAGCGTTGGATGATCGCCACGGCAGGTGTCACCCTCATCCTGGGAACAGGTGCGATCTATTACATCGCCCGGCGTCGTCTCTATCTCAGTCCCATCCTCGGTACCACCGGAGAGAAGACCACGGAGGCGACATCGACTCCGCCTCCCCCTTCACCCGCGATGCGAGAGGTGAGCCCGT
>JAXGUU010000016.1:0-24115 GCA_040774145.1 Anaerolineae bacterium | reverse complement strand
CGGATGACATGCGATCCCCAGGTGAAAGGTGGACGCGCCCGTATACGTGGCATGCGCATCACCGTCTCCTTGATCCTCAACCTGCTCGCCAACGGGATGACGAAGGAAGCGATCGTCACGGACTATCCCTACCTGCAGCCGGAGGACATTCGGGCGACCCTGCACGACGCGGCGCGGCTGCCGATGCGTCAGTATACAGGATAGATCTAGGAGACCCATATGCGCCGCACAGAGGCTTCCCGGCTCGCATCGCTGGTCGATATCATCAGGCAGACGGCTGATCCTGAGCGGATTATTCTGTTTGGGTCCAGGGCGAAAGATGCTGTTCGCGCGGGGAGCGATTACGACTTCCTCGTGGTGGTCTCTCACGCAGACAATGAGCGACAGGTTTCACGTCGCATCTATCGTGCCTTGTTGGATCAGGGCGTCGACGTTCCCGTGGACGTCGTCGTTGTGGATCAGGCTACCCTTGAACGCCATCGTGATACCCCCGGGATGGTCTACCGGGAGGCATTGACAGAAGGCGAGGTCGCCTATGACCGAACCGGTGTATGAGCTGTGGCTCAGACGGGCCAGAAGTAACCTGGAGATCGCCAAGTCGGGAAGGCGCACGCGTATCATTGAGTGAAGACCTTGAGCGCTCACTCCTTATGGCGATGATCAACTGGAAATTGATAACGGGAAACGTCCATTTGCGAGACGGTAGGTGCCGATGTCAACCCTGACAAGAGAAGGGATCGAGCGCATCCTGCGGGAGAACCACGCACACATGTCCGCTGAATACGGCGTCAGACGGATCGGCGTCTTCGGTTCGTACGCTAAAGGCGTGGCCACCGAGAGGAGCGATGTCGACCTCGTCGTCGAGTTCGACCGCCCCATCGGCTTCCGCTTCGTTGAGTTTGTTGAGTTTCTCGAGGCCCTCTTCGGCAAGCCTGTAGATGTTCTCACGCCTGCCGGCATTGAGGCGATCCGCATTGACGATATCGCCAGGAGCATCGAGGAAAGCGTCGTCTATGTCTAGGCGGACCGATCTTGAGTTCCTCCAAGACATCCGTGAGGCCGTGCGTCGTATCCGTGCTTACTGTCAGACGCCGAGCGCCATCACCTACGATCAGTTCCGTGCCGATACGCGAACCCAGGATGCCATCATTCGTAACCTTGAGATCATCGGCGAGGCTACCAAGAACCTCTCCCCACAGATGCGGGACAGATATCCTGACATGCCCTGGAAAGGCATGGCCGGAATCCGGGATCGTCTGATCCACCACTACTTCGGCGTCAACCTCGATATCGTATGGGACATTGCCACGGTCGAGCTGCCTCTGCTTGAATCACAGATGGACATAATCCTGCGAGACGAGAGGTCTGGGTAACCCGTGCGGACCGGCGCGGACTCTTGCCATAACACGGTCAAGTATCAAGCCCTACACACGTGCTTCCATCACCCGCCCGGCCCTGCAGCCGGTTCGCAACGACGTCCGCGGATCGGCGGCTCGCAATCCGATGGCGAGCGATCATGTCTGCCGGGATTCACGCCTTCTGGTGATGGCCAACTGGAAACTGGAAACTGATAAAAGGACCTGCTCGCGAACGACCTTCGCGGGCAGAAGGTCCTGCTCTTCACCTATTACAAGGACACGGCACGCTACCTCTACAGCGAGCTGACCGCCGCTGCGGATGGGCTGGCGGCGGCGGGCGCGCCGCGCGTGGCCCGCATCGATGGCGACGTGGCGCCCCACGAGCGCGCGCCGCGGGTAGCGCGCTTCGCGCCGCGGGCAAATGATCGCCCCGAGCTCGCCGGGTCCGAGCACGAGATCGACATCCTCGTCTCCACCGACGTCCTCAGCGAGGGCCAGAACCTGCAGGACTGTGGCGTCCTGGTCAACTACGACCTCCACTGGAATCCCACGCGGATGGTTCAGCGGGCCGGACGCATCGACCGTATCGGCTCGGCCTTCGACACACTCTGGATCGTCAACGTCTTCCCCGAGGAGGGGCTGGAGCGCCTCCTGGGGCTGGTCCAAAGCCTCAGCCGCAAGCTGGAGCAGATCGATCAGGCGGGCCTGCTCGATGCGAGCGTCCTCGGGGAGGTCGTCCATCCGCGCAACTTCAACACGCTCCAGCGCATCGCCGCCGAGGACGACAGCGTGCTCACCGAGCTGGAGGCCGAGGCCGACCTGGTCAGCCACGAGTTCCTCTTGCTGGCCCTCCAGGAGGCGCTGGCCCAGGGCGAGATCCGCCCCGATCAGCTCCCCGACGGCATCCATGCGGGCCGGGCCCTCGAAGGGTACCGCGGCCTCTTCTTCTACTTCACGCTGCCCGATCCCGCCGGTGGGGAGGGGCGCGACCACGTCTGGCGCTTCTACGACCTGGCGACCGGCAGGATCCTCGACAACCGTTATGAGATTGCCGGCCTGATCCGCTGTTCGCCGGACGAGCCGCGTGTGATGGGCGCCGTGGACGTCTTCGCGATCCAGGCCCGTGTGATCGCGGACATCCTGCGCAGTGTCCGCCATCGACAGGCGGTCAGCGCTGCGCCCAAGCTCCTGGACCCGCTGCAGCAGACCGTCGTCACGCTCCTGCAACAGCAGCGCAACCATCCGGCGGTGCCCTGGCGCGAGATCAAGGCGGCACTGAAGGTGCTGCGCGAGCCGCTACCCAATGCCTACCTCCGTGACCTACGAGACGCCCTCGACGCCTACCGGCGCGACGGCGACCTGGCGGCTCTCCTCGAAGCGGTGCGCGCCTTCGAGGGTCGCAGCGGCGCAGCGTCGCCCGCGCCTGCCGCCCCCCGCCCCCTGACCGAGGACGACCTGCACCTCGTCTGCTGGGAGGCCATCGGCGCCTAGCCTGTAGAGACGCCCCGGTGGGGCGTCTCCCGGTGGGGCGTCTCCCGGTGCAGGCGCCACCCCATCCGCCGCCCCGGGGACGGGGCTACAAGCCTACGTAGGGCAGGGTCCCCTTCCCACCTGTACACCCTGTAGAGACGCCCCGGTGGGGCGTCTCCCGGCGGGGTAGGCCACCCCATCCGCCGCACCTTACGCCGGAGACGTGCCGCCGGCACGTCTCTACCACGGCAGAGCAAGGCGCTGCGCTGACGCCTCTTCATCGCTAATCAGTCTTTGCTGCAGCCCCCTGCGACCCGCAGCAGGCCAACTGCGAACGCCGTGAAAAAAGGTAGGGGTGGCGCCTTGAACGGGGACCCTGTCTCGGGTATAATAGAACAAAAGACCTATCTCGGGAGGACGCTTCTGCGATGACCTTATCCCACCCAACCACCCCGGATCAGACCACAGCCTGGCGGTCGCCCCAACAGCTCCTCGCGGGAGCATCCGTCTTCTCTTGTCGCCCGACGTTGAATTACGAAACGAACCCATTTGCATCAACTCATCATCGGTCGTATGCTGGCGGTATCACTCAACCCGAATGGAGGCGATACGAGATGACCAGACTGACCGAAGTCGAGGGTATTGGCGACGTCTACGCGCAGAAGCTGACCGATGTCGGCATCACGACCACCGAGGCCCTGCTCGAGAAGGGGGCCACGCCCCAGGGTCGCAAGGAGATCGCGGAGTCGTCCGGGATCAGCGGCACGCTCGTTCTCAAGTGGGTGAACCGGGCCGACCTGTTCCGGATCAAGGGCATCGGCGAGGAGTACGCCGACCTGCTCGAGATCGCCGGGGTCGATACGGTCCCTGAACTAGCCCAGCGCAATCCGGTGAACCTCTATGAGAAGATCAAGGAGGTCAACGCGGAGAAGAAGCTGGTGCGCCGCCTTCCCGGTCAATCCGACGTCGAGGCATGGGTCGCTGCCGCCAAGGAGCTGCCCCGGGCCATCCACTACTAAACCCACTCCCGGCGGGCGGCTGGGGGCAGCCCTCAGTTCCTGCCGCCCGCCCTTGGGTTCCCACACCATGGCCGTGATCGACCCCAGACGTCCCAAGCTCGTGGCCGTCCTCATCATGATTGCGCGCTGGTCGTGGCGTGTCGCGGCGCCTCTTCTGATGCGGACGCAGGCGACCTTGCCCTCACGCTGGTCGCCGGGGGCGTCACCGCCCACGACCTGCTCGGCGAAGAGGATCTCTCCGACGTGCTGCTGGCGGAGACTCCCCTTCTGACGACGGCTGATTTCACCGACTATGACCTCGCGACGCATGTCTTCACTCTCACCGTCGCGGCGACCGAGCGCATCGCTGCCCTCGACGTGCCCACCAGCGGGCGGCCCTTTGTGGTGACCGTCGACGAGGTCCCGATCTACGCCGGCGCCTTCTGGGCGCCCTATTCCTCGCTCTCCTTCGACGGCGTCGTCATCATGGTGCTGCCGGGATGGTCCGCCGGAGCCCTCTTCCCGGAGGATAGCCGGACCTTTGCGATCACGCTCGGATACCCCGGTCCGGGTTTCTTCAATGGGCCCGATCCGCGCGCCGACCGCCGTATCGTCGACGCCCTGCGCGCAGCAGGGCTGGGGGATTGACCCGTTCGTCGGATCACCCTTGCGAAGGTTACGGACCACCGACACAAGCTAGGGCACTCGCGCACCGGCGTGCCCTCTCGACAAGGCTCGGTGGAACCTTCGCAAGGTTGGTGTGCCGCTAACGCGCCGCCGCGATCAGCTCCTGCTTGAGGTCCCACAGCCGCTGCGTCAGCGAGACGTGGTAGTGGTGCGGGTTGACCAGCCGGCAGACGCCCGGATAGAGCCGTTCGATGTCCGCCTCGCGGCGCGCGCGGAGTTCCTCAAGCGCCGGCACTGCGCCCACGCGCTGCCCCTCTCTGACGATGTCGACCAGCAGCGGCTCGATCCTGGAGATCTGTGTCTGCGGCAGCGCGCGATGCGCCGTGTGATCCGTGGGGTGGCGGAAGACCAGGGGATCCTGCTCGGCGGGGCGCTCATCGGAGAGGCTCAATAGGTCGGCGATGGCCCTGCCATAAGTGTCGTAGACGCGCCACACCAGCTTGTCGCCGGGGTTGGGGACCTTCGCCGGCGTCTCCGATAGCTTGATCGCGGGACGCCATCCGTTGGCGCCCACGGTTGTCCCAGGCTCTTCGCCCCGGACCGCGACCAGTTTGTAGACCCCGTCCAGCGCCGCGTCCCCGCCCGAGGTGATCAGGCGCGTGCCGACGCCGAAGACCAGGCGCCGGATCAGCGCCTCGGGATCGAGCCCGTTGCGCGGCGCCTCGACCTGGATCTGGCTGATGATCTGCATCATCACCAACTCGTCGAGCTGATTGGAGAGCACGATCGATGCCTCGTCGAAGCCCGCGGCGTTGAGCTGCTTGGCGGTCTCGATGCTCAAGTAAGCCAGGTCACCTGAGTCGAGGCGCACGCCCACCGGGTGGTGCCCCTTGCGCCGCAGCGCCTCAAAGACGCGGATGGCATTGGGCACCCCGCTGTGGAGCGTATCCACCGTGTCCACCAGGAGCAGACAGTCGTCGGGATAGAGATCAGCGTAAGCCTGGAAAGCATCGAGCTCTGAGCCGCCCAGCGCCATAAAGAGCTGGACCATACTGTGGGCGTGGGTCCCCTTGGGTGGGAGCCCCAGCACGTGCGACATCCCCACGTTGGAGGTGAAATCCGCCCCGCCGATAAGGGCGGCGCGGGCCCCCGCGTTGGCAGCGCGCTCCTGGGCCCGGCGCAGGCCGAATTCCAGCAGCAGTTGCCCTCTCCCGCTCTGATGCATACGCGCCGCCTTGGTGGCGATCAACGTCTGGTAATTCAGGTGGTTGAGCAGCGGCGTCTCCAGGATCTGGGCCATCGCCAGCGGCCCCTGCACCACGGTCAGCGGCACGTTGGGGTGGACGACCCGCCCCTCGGGGATCGCCCGCAGCGTGATACCGTCCAGCGTCCCGCAGCACCTGAGCCATGCCAGGAAATCCTCAGCGAAAAGGCGCTCTCCGACGCTGCTGGTCTGTGCGCGCAGGAAGTCCAGATCCTCGTCGCGGAAGTGCGCGTTCGCCATCCAGTCGAGCAGCCATTCGAGCCCGGCGTTGATGCAGTAGCCCGCCTGGTGTGAGCCGTAGTCGGGCGTGCTGCGGAAGAAGTGGTCAAACTGCGCCTCACGCTCGTGGAGCCCGGCGCGGAAATAGAGCTGGGCCATCGTGAGCTGGTATTGGTCGGTGTAGAGAATGCCGTAGGCCGTGCTCTGTTCTGAAGGAGTCATCGTGTGTCCTCCTTAGGAGGCGTGGTCGTATTGTTGGCGTCGCGAAGTCACTCCGTGTCCGCCATGGCTTTGGGTGTGAGGCGCTGCCGGTCGATGGATGAGGTCAAGTGAGCGCCGAGGAGCGCCAGCGAGGCGCTGATGTAGATCGAGAAGAGGAGCGCGATGACGCCACCCAGCGACCCATAGACGAGCTTGTAGTTCGTCAGCCCGCTGCTGACGAACCAGGCGAAGGCTTCCTTGGAGATCTCCCAGGCGACGCCCGT
The DNA here is from genome assembly GCA_040774145.1 of Anaerolineae bacterium. Taxonomy (GTDB): domain Bacteria; phylum Chloroflexota; class Anaerolineae; order B4-G1; family SLSP01; genus PWVB01. Next base: position 17,694 of record JAXGUU010000016.1, on the reverse strand, counting down.
TAGCCCGCCCCCCCAGAGTGCCGCGCGCCAACTCACCGTCTCGGTGGGGACCCAGCGGTAGAGGGCCACGAAAAGCAACGCGCTCAGCAGGAGGGGTATCAACCGCGTGGTGACGCTCGACCAGAGCAGTCTCGTGGCGGTCCGGAGGTTGGGATCCTGCAGTTCGGGGGCCGGTAGCAGGCGCCCCACGGTGCTTGCCGTCACTGAAAGCAGCAGCAGCAAGACCAGTGCCCCTACCATCGCCAAGGCGCTCAGCCGCTGCCTGAAGAAACTCGGGGCCTCTGCCTCGGACCACGCCAGATTGACGTTGCGCGTGAGCGTGGCGAAGGCGCCTGAGGCTGACCAGATGGTGCCTACGAGGCCGATGAGGCTCATCGGCCCGCGCAGCTCGAGTGCCGTGCCCAGGTTGTCGGCGATGAGGTCGCGCGAGACCGGGATCGCCTGTGCGATGAAGTTGACCGCCTCCTGGAAGGCGACCTCGCTTTTCAGATTCCAAAGGTAGGTAGCCACAGTCACCAGAACCAGGAGCAGCGGAAAGAGCGAGAAGAGAATGTAGTAGGCCAGCCCGGCTGCTGCCTGAGAGGCGCGCGTCTCGCCATACCGGTCGAGCGTGCGCCGGACGATCTGCACGACCGGCGCACGCCAGAACCTGGCGACGACGTTGTCGCCGTGCGTGGCCTCATCCTGAAGACGGGTGAGGCGTGTTTGCAGCGCCTTGAGCCTGCTCACGCCCGGTGTTCTTACCTTGACTAAGCGTCAGCCGTATCGCGGGCTGTCCCCGCCCGGCGCCGCCAGTAGACGAAGAGCATCAGTAGCGAGGCGACGATGCCGACCCAGGTCGCCCAATAGTCGAGGAAGCTGGTCGGTTGCGCCAGCTCCTCCCTGCGGCGCGCGATCTCATCGGCAAAGGCTTGGGCCGCGACCGGGTTGTCGACGCGCCCTTCGATCAGGGTGATCGGTGTGCAACGCAGCCCGCCGACGCGCACCCACCCCAGGACCTTGAGGACATCTCCATCGAGGTCGGCATCCACATCGGCGATGCTGAAAGGCCCGGTGCGTCGTTCGATCAGGGCGATGGCCAGCGGCTTCAGCCACAGCTGGACGTCCTCCGTAGTCGTCTCCTCGTCGTCGGTCACGGTGGCGACCGCGGCCTCGATCTGCTCCAGGGGCGCACCCACGCCGACGGTCATCTTGTCATCGTGCAGCGTCAGGGTGACCACCTTCTCGGGGTGCTCGACGCTGCGCGCTGTATAGGTATAGGTGTTCTTCATACTTGGTTATCCCTTCTCATCCATCACTCTGAAGTGGATGCCGTTAGTTGTCGGCACAATCGTGCCGTTGTAGAGGCTCGAGACCTGGCGCAAGGTCAGCGCCTGATCGAAGGCGGTGAGCGATGAGATGCCGTCGGCGGGCATCACGACGTGGAACCATCGCAGCCCTGCGGAGGCAGCGGTATGCAGCACGCAGATGCTGGAGACGGTCCCCACAATGACCAGGTGCTCAATACCCCACAGGCGTGTCAGATAGTGATCCAGCGCCGTGCCGTAGAAGCCGTCGTAGCGGTTCTTGGGGAAGACGGTATCCTCGGGATGGGGTGCTAACTCCTCGATGATCTCCCAGCCCCAGGTGCCGGGCACGCAGTGCTGGGGCCAGATGTCAAACTCCGGGTCGTCTTCGGCTGCGGTATCCTGCGTGTAGACGACGTGCGCTCGATGCAGATGCGCCATCGCGACGAGCGACTGGATGGCCGGCACGGTCTCCAGAGCTGCCGGCACCAAGAGACTTCCATCGGGCTTGACGAAGTCGTTCTGCATATCGACGACGATCACGGCGGTCTTGTCCGCGGGCAGTTCGACGCGTGCCGCTACCGGAATCTCCGGGACCTCGACGCTACCCGAGGGTATCGGATCGATCTTCATAGCATGTCCTCCTACTTCGCCTCTTACCCGTGAGATCGTTCAGGTCGAGGGCCTCATCCTCCAGGCTACCGGCCACCTCATCGAGCTTCGGCTGTGCCTTCACGAGTGCCTGCATCGGGTCGCGCTCGTCGTCCGGACGGCCCATCGCCAGGACGCCCACAAGGCGGCCCTCGTGGAAGTAATAGTTGGCAGAGCTGCGCGTCTCGAGGCGCCCGCGGCGAACCGTGTGATCCCATGCGTCCAGGTTCCCCCAGACTTCGAAGCTCAGCTCGAAGAGATCTGAGAAGAAGTAGGGGAGCACAGCGTAGGCCTCGCCTGCTCCGGCCATATTGCGCCCTGCTTGCAGGCCCTGCGCGCGCGCCACATCCCAGTGCTCGACGCGCAGCCGCTTTCCGTAGATCGGGTCGGGCCACGCGGCGATGTCGCCCGCGGCATAGATGTGCGGGTCGCTGGTCCGCAGCGCTTCGTTGACGACGACGGCGTTGTCCCCCTCGCGCGTCTCCAGTCCGGCGTGCTGAGCGAGCTCGGTGTTGAGCTCGATGCCGACGCCCATCACCGCCATGTCGCAGCGTGGCTGGGCGCCGTTGCTCAGTTCGACCTGGGTGACGAGGCGCTCACCGATGAAGCGCTGGGGCGTGATCCCCGGCAGAATGCGGACGCCCTTGGCGGCGTAGATCTGGTGCAGCCAGGCGCTCATGTCCCGGGGTACAATGCGCTCCAACAGCCTCTCCTCCGGGAAGGCCATGGTGACCTCGGCACCCAGCGTGGTGAGGGCCGCAGCCACCTCCGCGCCGATAAAGCTTCCCCCCAGGACGAGGGCCTGCTTACCCGGCCCCGCCATCTCGCGGATCGCGCGCGCGTCCTCGATCGTGCGCAGCGTGAAGATGCCGTTGAGATCAACGCGCGGCAGAGGCAGTCGTCGTGCACGTCCGCCGGTCGCCAGCAGCAACGTCTCGTAGGCCAACACACGTCCGTCCGACAGGCTCACGGTGCGCGCCTCGCGGTCGACAGCCGTCGCGCGCACGCCGGTGATCAAGGTCGCGTGACGCTCGGCAAAGTCGGCCTCTGCGTCGAGATAGACGACCTCCTCCGGCCGCTCGCCCGTCAGTACGCCCTTTGATAGGGGCGGGCGCTGATAGGGGCGGTGCGCCTCCTGCGTCACGAGCGCGATCTCGCCCTCACCATCCACTTCACGAATTCCCTCGACAGCCTTTCCGCCGGCAAGGCCGCCTCCCACGATCACGTATGTGTAGCTCTCCATTGCGGTCTCCTCACTTGACGATATGTGCCCTTGGGCAGTTGACGTTTTCCACCTCACTCAGCGGGTTGTCCTTGTTGGTCTACTCCTCCGACAGAGCCTCTCCAGTCTCCGCGGTGCCCTCGCTGGGCATGAGTCGGCGCACGCGGTCGCGAATGCCCTTGTTCTTGACGACCTTCATCTGATAGAAGCGGCGCTTCCTGCTCTTGCGTCGGTTGCGGCGAAAGTGACCCTGTCCGGCGCGCGTGCGCATGAGCTTCCCCTTGCCGCCCTTGGTACGGCGGAAGCGCTTTGATGTGGACTTGTGTGTCTTTAGCTTTGGCATGGATTATCCCTTCCGTCCTTAGGCGGACGCTCCGCGCCGCCGGTGGACCTCATCCTAGTGTACGCCAGTGTTCCATAGCTATCATAGCCCAGCGTTCCCAAGCTGAGGGATGGGGTGCGTTGGTTCGGCTCTGAGGTCGGTTGGCAGAGTTGGTCGAGGGTTTGGCGGCGAATGTGGTCGACTAGATAGGCAGCCAGATCGTGAAGGTTGTCCCCTCGCCCGGTGCGCTGTCGACCCTGATGTCACCGCCGTGGTCTTGCACGATGGTACGGCTGATGAAGAGGCCCAGTCCCAATCCCTCGGGTTTGGTGGTGCGGAAGGGGTCGAAGAGGCGGGCCTGCATCTCGGCGGGGATCCCCCCACCGGTATCCCTAAAGATGATCGCCACGCCTTGGGGCTCAGGCGTCTGCTTCACGTGGACGTTGAGCTCACCTCCCTGCGGCATAGCATCAATCGCGTTGAGGATCAGGTTGAGAAAGACCTGGTGGATGCGATCGGGTACGACGGTCACCTCCGGGACATCGTTGTCCGCATCGATCCTGACCTCAATGCCTCGATCCCGGCACTGCTTGTCCGTGATCGCCAACGTGTGGGCGACCAACTGCCGGGGGTCTTGGGGTTCCTTTTCCTCGGGTCTCGCGCGGCGGTTGAGGTCGCGCAGCCGGCCTACGATGCCGGCTGCGCGCTTGAGCTCGTCCGAGGCCATCTGCAGGTAGAGGTTGACCGATGTGCGGACGGCGCCGGACTCCAAGTCCTGAAGGCTCTCGTCGGCCAGGCCAAGGCAGCCGATCACCGTCTGCAGGGGATTGTTGATCTCGTGGGCCAGCGAGGCGGCGAGCTGGCCGGTCAGCGCCAGCTTCTCGTTCTGTACCATGGCGGCCTGGGCCTCACGGCGATCGCTGATGTCATCGACCATGCCGATGGCGAGCCGGGGCTCCTGCGACAGGTCGCGCACCAGCGAGACGGTGAGATTACACCAGACGTCCTGACCGTCCGAGCGCCGGAAGCGGACTTCGGTGTGGTAGCCATCGGTCGCGCCGCCGATCAGGTCCTGGTACATCGCGATGCCGCTTGCAGCGTCCTCCGAGCTCATATGGCTGATGAGCGGCGTCTCGCGCAGCGCCGAGCTATCGCTGTGGAGGATGGTCGCCAGCGCCGTGTTGCTCTGGAGGATTCGCCCGTCGCGATCGAGCAGGGCGACGCCCAATGGTGCATCCTCGAAGATGGCCCGAAAACGTGCCTCGCTGATCCGCAGCGCAGCCGTTCGCCAGGCCACCCGTCTCTCAAGATCCTCAGCGTGGGCCTGCACCTGCTCGTGAAGGCGCGCCTGTTGAATCGCGATGGCAAGCTGATCGCCGAGTTCACTCGCCAAGGCGATGGGGTGCGCACCGCCGCTCTCACTCTCTCTCAGACCCAGGGTGAGGACCCCCAGCAGGTCGTCCTTGACCCGCAGGGGTTGTTGGAGGAGGGTCTGTGCGCCCGGTCCGGGAAACGTGCTGAAGGCCGTGTGCCAGGGCAGACGTGGGTCCACGAAGTCTGTCGCTTCAGGAGGTGCTGCGGCACCAGGGGGGACCTGAGGGCGCTCGGTGACGATGCTGTGGCCTCGCTCAAGCTTCGCGATCAAGTCGGTCCACCAGCCGGTCATCGGTGTCCGCCATCCTGCCAGGTCCGTGATATCACCATGGGTCGAATAGGCGGCGAGAAGCGAGACCTCCTGGGTGTCGAAATCGAAGAGGAGGACGCTCGCCCAGGCGCAGTTGATCATCTCGGGAAGGCGCGTGAGTGTGGCTTCGGCGATCGCCTCGACCGACTGGGCCGAGAGAATGGCCTGATCGATCTGATGGAGGGCACGCAGCCGAATCGCGTATTCTCTCAATGCCCGCTGCACGCGCCTCAGGTCGGTAATCTCCAGGCCGAAGAGATTGACGTGGGCTGCTGAGGCGGGCGCGATGGTCACCGCATAGATACGCTGATCGCAGTGGATCTCGGCGGTGCCATGCTTGTCCATCCGTAGCGCCTCGCCCACACGTTCCTGCCAGCGCGACGGAATTCGCTCACCGACGTCGATGCCCCAACTCTCGAGCAGGGGTCTGCTGCCCGCATTAGCGTAAAGGACGGTGCCGTCCGCTGCAATCCGCAGGATGGGCTGAGGGTTCTTGTCGGTGAACTGCGCCAACTCACGTGCCAGCGCCTCACTGCGCTGCCGCTCGGCCTCGAGCTGCCTAAGTAGGTTCTCGCAGGTGACCTCGCCCACGTCCCGCACTCGATCTCCTTGTGTCGTCCCTCAGGGTTGTTGTCTGCCTGCATCTTACTCGGAAACGGTGACGCGTCCACTGAGAGGGCGGACCTTCTCGGGCGGCGTGACCAACCTCGCTCCAACCCGGTCGCAACCGAGACCGCCCGTCGCTCCAACACACTCCATCGGCCTTGCTCCGGCGTGTGTGCTAGACTGAACTTGCTGGGTCGACCACGGATTGAGGAGGACACCGATGCAGACGCGATCGCAACAGCCGCTCTTGTTTGCGGCAACCGACCATGGCGTAGCCGTTTTCGAGCGGCGGGATCGCCGGTGGGTCCAGATTCATGGGGGGCTCGACCGACACCACGTCACTAGTGTGGCGACCGATGGTCACGATGTGCTCGCGGGGACACGTGACGGGGCCTATCGGTCGATGGACCTCGGCGCCAGTTGGTGGCCCGCCGGCGAGGGGTTGATAGAACGGCACGTGCGCTGGGTGGCGGTGCGAGTCTCAGCGGAACGGCGGACACCGGCGGATGCCTCCTCGGAGGTCACGCCGGGTGCCTTCATCGGTACTGAGCCGGCGGCCATCTATGTCGCGGAGGATGTGCAGCAGGGATGGCGTCGATGCGATGAGGTGGCTCAACTGCGCGACCGGCTCGGTTGGTATTTGCCCTATTCCCCCGAAGCGGGCTGCGTTCGCGGGTTGGCCTTTCACGGCGACCGTGGTTACGCAGCGGTCGAGCAGGGTGGGCTCTTGCGCTCCGACGACGGTGGGGAGCACTGGCAGCTTGTGGCAGGGTCAGATGGGGTGCCGCGCACACCGACCGACCCGACGATGATCCATCCTGATGTCCACTCCGTCGTTGTCCACGCAGCCTCTCCGGATCGGGTGATCGCTCCGACCGGCGGGGGCCTGTACGTGAGTGATGATGGCGGGGCGCACTGGCGTCGTTTGACCGATCGTTACTGCCGTGCAGTGTGGGTCGATCCTGATGATGCGGATCACATGGTGCTCGGGCCGGCGGCGGGCGTCGCCAGGGACGGACGGATCGAGCAGTCGCGCGACGGCGGCAAGACGTGGCAGCCGGCGATGGATGAGTGTGACGCGCCGTGGCCCCATCGCATGGTCGAGCGCTTCTACGAGATCGGCGATGAACTGATGGCTGTGTTGTCGGATGGGGAGTTGATCACTGCGCCGCTGTCGACCTTGCGGTGGCACGTCGTCCTGCCTGCTGTGCAAGACGTGAACGCGATCGCGACCCTAGGAATCTAGAGTGCAAGAGATGGGAGGGAGCCTGCGATGAACGAGCACGATCTCAGACACGACCTGCGGCTGACGCCTGAGCAGGTCTATCGAAAAACCGACTTGTCGGGTGTGGCTTTTGAGACGACTGATGATCTGGAGGAGCTGGATCGGGTCATCGGGCAGCCGCGGGCCGTGGATGCGATTCGTTTCGGTTCGGGGATGAAGGATGGCGGGTTCAACATCTATGCTCTGGGCCCGACCGGCCTGGACAAACGAGGCTTGGTCAGGCGCTTTTTTGAATCGCGGGCCAAGAAGTCCCCGACGCCCTCGGATTGGTGTTACGTCCACAATCTGTCGCAGCAGCATCAACCCCGGGCGATTGAGCTTCCGGCGGGCGAAGGCCATGCTTTTCGTAGGGACATGGAGGCCTTGGTCCACGAGCTGCGCACGGCCCTATCAGCCGCGTTTGAGAGTGAGGAGTATCAGTCTCGCCGGCAGACCATTCTAGACACCTTCCGCGAGCGCCAATCTGAGGCTTTTGATGCCCTACAGGGACGGGCGCGTGCCGAGAACATGGCGCTGATCCGCACACCTGGGGGGATTGCCGTGGCGCCCATTCGCGACGGTGAGGTCCTCTCTCCCGAGGAGGTGGACGCGCTCTCAGAGGAGTCGCAGACGACGCTCAAGGCCAAAGTCGAGGAGCTTCAGGATGAGCTTCAGCGCATCCTGCGTCAGGTCCCGGGGTGGCAGCGATCGATGCACGAGGCTCTGGACGATCTCAACCGCGAGATGGCGGAACTCGCTGTCGGCGCGCTGATCGATGAGCTGCGCGAGCGATATCAGGCGCATCCCAAGGTCGTCGAGCACCTGGACGCCGTGCAGGAGGATGTCGTCGCGAACGCTGAGCAGTTCCTCCCGCAGTCCGACCGGGGGGGGGGCCGAGCTGATGCAAGCCATGCAGCAGACGTCCCAAGAGCAGTTTCTGCGCCGATATGGCGTCAACGTCTTGGTTGACCACGCGGAGACAGAGGGCGCCCCGGTGGTCTATGAGGACAACCCCACCTATCAGAACCTTATCGGGCGCCTTGAACACCAGGCACAGATGGGGGCACTCCTGACCGATTTCACCCTCATCAAACCGGGCGCGCTGCATCGGGCGAATGGTGGTTATCTGATCATCGATGCCGACAAGCTCCTGCTCCAGCCTCAGGCATGGGAGGGGTTGAAGCGCGCGTTGAAGAGCCGGCGACTGAGCATTGAGTCGTTGGGACAGCAGCTTGGCCTCATCAGCACGGTCTCGTTGGATCCGGAACCGATCCCACTGAGTGTCAGGGTCGCTCTGATTGGCGACGCGAGGCTCTACTATCTGCTGCTGGCCCTCGATCCGGAGTTTGCGGAGCTCTTCAAGGTCGCGGCTGACTTTGACGGACAGATGCCCCGTGATGCGGAGCATCAGGAGCGCTATGCTCGGCTGATCGCGACGGTAGCGCAGCGCGAAAAGCTGCATCCCTTTGATCGCAGCGCGGTGGAGCGGATCATGGACCACAGCACTCGGGCCGTCGGTGATGCAGAGCGGCTCTCAGCGCGGATGCGCGAGGTCCGCGATCTGATGCTTGAGGCCGATTACTGGGCCGCTGAGGCGGAGCACCAGGTGGTCACAGCGGGCGATGTGCAGCAGGCGATCGAGGCTCAGATCCATCGCTCGGACCGGTTGCGCGAGCGCGTGCACGAGTCCATCCTGCGCCGGATCACGCTGATCGACACCGAGGATGCGGTCGTCGGCCAGGTGAACGGGCTGTCGGTCCTCGGATTGGGCAACGTCGCCTTCGGCCAGCCGTCGCGTATCACCGCGCGGGTCACGCTTGGTAAGGGCCAAGTGGTGGATATCGAGCGGGAGGTCGATCTAGGGGGCCCGCTGCATTCCAAGGGTGTGATGATCCTGACCGGCTTCCTCCAGGGGCGCTATGCTCAGGACAAGCCGCTTTCGCTCTCGGCCAGCCTGGTCTTCGAGCAGTCTTATGGCGGCGTCGACGGCGACAGCGCCTCCTCCGCCGAGCTCTATACGCTGCTCTCCGCGATCTCCGGTGTCCCGCTCAAGCAATCGTTGGCGGTGACCGGATCGGTCAACCAGAGGGGCGAGGTACAGGCCATCGGCGGGGTCAACGAGAAGATCGAGGGGTTCTACGACATCTGCGCGGCGCGGGGCCTGACAGGCGAGCAGGGCGTCATGATCCCGGTCTCGAACGTGCAGCACCTGATGCTCAGACCCGACGTGGTGCAGGCCGTTGCCGAGGAGCGATTTCACATCTACGCGGTCGCGCACGTCGATCAGGGCATTGAGCTGCTGACCGGGGTGGCGGCGGGTGAGCCGGATGAGGAAGGTCGCTATCCTGAAGGCACGATCAACGCGTTCGTCGAGGCACGCCTGGCGGCGATGGCGGAGAAGGCGCGGGCCTACGCCCGAGGGGCGGCAGAGCCCGGTACGCTGGAGGGGCAACGTGAGTGAGCAGCAGGCTCTGACCCCTGACGTCCATCGTATCCTGGTCGCCGTCGATGCGTCGCCCCACAGTCAGGCGGCGCTTGAGGCCGCGTTCGAACTTGCCGCGCGGTTCGAGGCGGAACTCGTGGTCCTCTTTGTGGAGGATATCAATGTGCTGCGGACGGCGCAACTGCCCTTCGTGCGCGAGGTCGGTCTCTATTCGGCCCGCGGAAGCCGCATGGACCTGGCGCGGGTCGAGCGGAGCCTGCGGGCACGCTCACGCCGCGTCGAGGTCTATGTGCAGTCGTTGATGGCTCGCCGGTCCGTTCACGGTACCTTCCGTATTGCGCGAGGGGCCGTGTGGGCCGAGATCCGGACTGCCGCTGAAGAGGCCGACCTCCTGATGGTCGGTCGGGCAGGGTGGTCTCACCTGCGTGAGCGTCGCTTGGGGTCGACTGCGCGCGCCGTGTGCTGCAGCGACAGGCCGAGCGTGACGGCCGTGCTTCACGAGGGCAGGCGAATCGCGGCACCTATCGTCGTCGTCTACGACGGTTCGCGCTTGGGCGATCGCGCGCTCATGCTGGCTGCGACGTTGGCTAAGCGTCTGGAGGGGCCTTTGCGCCTCATTCTGCTGGTGCCTGATGCGGCACAGATTGCGTCGCTGCGAAAGCTGGCCGAGGGCCGTTTGCGGCCCTTTGACCTGGCCTTGGAGTTCGTCCCCGCGACGCTCTCGGCGATCTCCGGCCTCACGGCCCTCCTTCGCCCGATGACGGAGGGAAGCCTCGTGTTGCCGGCGAGAACGTCGATCTTCTGGGATGAGGCGATGCTGGACCTCATCGAGGAGATCGACGTTCCCGTCTTGGTCGTTCATTAGCCGCGCAGGTAGGTGCCGCAGTTCCGGCAGAAGCGATCGTCCTTGCCGATTGGCTTGCCGCACTGGGGGCAGAAGTTGCTTCCATCGGGGTTGCTCCTGCGGAGTTCATCCTCGTGGTCGATCTCGTACAGGGACACCCCCTTGCTGCTGAACGCGTTATAGAAAGAGACCCCCGCGCCGATGAGGCCGATGGCCACCCACGCGATCCTGAAGATGGCGAAGGGATCGCTCGCTCCCGGCATCGCTCCAAAGCCACTCGCTCGCGGCATGACCGCCAGCCCGATAGCGGTGACGATGAGGGCCGCGATGCCCCCAATGAGCGACCGCGTTCTTCCCGGACGGATCCGCATCAGATAGCCTCCCCGACAGGCAACGTCCACTCACGCCATGCCAAGGTCCACAGGGTTGAGACGTAGGCGGATATGGCGCCCCGGAAGGCCAACAGCACGGGCCAGAGGACGCAGCAGAGGGCCATCAGCACCCCCGGAATCGCCATCAATAGGCCCGGGGCGATGCTGATGCCGATCTGGATGAGGAAGAGCACGACGGCCTCGCCCAGGTTCCCGGTGAGCACCTGCCAGCCGCGCCTATAGGCGGCGAAGACGCCTAGATCATCGAGCATACAGGCGCGCTCGGCGAAGTTGCGGATCAGGCCCAGGATGAGGGCAAAGGGCAGGGCGATGCAGGCCAGCGCGCCGAAGATCGAGACGATCCCGATGCCCATCGGTCCTACGCGTCCTCCCACAATCTGATTCACGGCCACCAACACGCCGCTCATCCCGAGTCCGGCGATCATCAAGACCAGCCCCGGAATAGCGGGCAGCAGGCCGATGCCGAGCAGGCGCCAGCCCTTTTGCCACCCTGCCCCGAGGGCCGTACCGAAGGAGGACGTGCCGCCGCCTTCAAGCGTGTTCACCGCATCGATCAGGCCGCCACGAGCCAGGGTCGAGACGACCCAGAGCCCGAGCCCCAGGACGATAGCGATGCCGATGATCACCACAAGCAGCACGGTCCCGACGGCGATCGGCAGGCCCAGACTGCGTGGGATGTTCGGCAGCTCGGGAACAGGGGGAATCCCGGGCCCGGGTGCCTGAGGCCAGTCCCGGAAATCCCGCGGGATTTGCCAGTCGAAGTTGAAGTCCTGACCATCGACTCGATAGCCCGGACGTGATCCCGTGGCGTTGCCGGCACCGGACAGCGCCACCAACACCCCGAGGATGATGAGGAATTTGTTCTGCCAGATGAGGTCCCACGCGCGGCGCAGGAGCTGACCATAATCCATTTTCATATCGCCTCCCTCTGAGTCTGTCTTCTTTGTCTACGTAGCTCGCGTCACCCAAGTTGCGCGATAGCGCGCTGCAGGATCTCGGCGGAGTGCTCCAGGGCCGCCTGTTCGTTGGGCGTTAGCGTCGCATGCATGATGCGATCGACGCCGGTCTCAGAGACAATGCAGGGCACACTGAGGCTGACGTCGCTGAGACCGTACTCACCGTCGAGCGGGACGGATACGGTCAGCACGCTGTGCTCGTTTCGCAAGACAGCACCGGCGATACGGGTGAGGGCCAGGCCGACGGCGTAATAGGTGGCTCCCTTATAGTCGATGATGTGATAGGCCGAGTCGCGCACGGCTTGCTCGATGCGCTCCTGCTCGGCCACCCAGTCCGAACACTCATTGCAGATGGCGCAGAACTGTTCCATGCTCACCCCAGCGAGGTGCGTCATCGACCAGGCGGCGAATTCGCTGTCGCCGTGCTCCCCCAGAATGTAGGCATGCACGTTGTGAACGTCTACGTGGCAGTGTTGGCCGAGCAGGTAGCGAAAGCGAGCGCTGTCCAGCACGGTGCCTGATCCGATCACGCGGCCCCGCGGCCAGTGGGAGCGTCGGTGGGCCACGTGGGTCAGGATATCGACCGGATTGCTGACCACCAACACCACCGCGCGCGACGCCTGGGAGACGGTATCGTCGATGATGCCTTCTATGATCCGCGCGTTGCGCTGGAGCAGGTCAAGCCGCGACTCTCCGGGCTTCTGACTCGCCCCCGCGGTGATCACGATCAGCTGCGAATCGGCGTAGTCTTCCGCCCTGCCGGCGTGAATGCCGACCGAGGGAAAGAAAAAGCGACCGTGACTGAGGTCGAGGACCTGACCGGCGACGAGGTCCTCGTTGAGGTCCACGATCGCGATGTGGTCGGCGACGCCACTCTGGGCGAGAGCGTAGGCAAAGGTCGCTCCCACGTGGCCTGCGCCGACAATTGTCACCTTACGCGCCGTCCAGTTTCTCTCTTCCATCTCAAGCCTCCGTTGACATGCCGATGCCGGCGACGGGTGCTGCGCAGCTAGGGCACGTGGTCTCTGATGTCACATGATTCGCCGTAACTCTATAGCCCGCACGGCGGATGAGGGGCGTCCCACAGACGTGGCAGTTGGTGTCGATCGCCTGGCGTGAGTTGCCGGCGTAGACATAGTGTAGCCCCGCCGCACGGGCGATCTCGATCGCGCGGGTCAAGGTGGCTTCCGGCGTCGGTGCGACGTCCTGCATGCGATAGGCGGGGAAGAAACGGCTGAGATGCCATGGGGTCTCGGGTCCGAGCTCCTCCGCGATGAAGCTTGCCGCCTCCTCAAGCTCAACCGGATCGTCGTTGAGATTCGGGATCAGGAGGGTGGTCACCTCCACCCAGATCCCCAGTTGCTTCATCAGCTTCAGGCTGTCGAGCACCGGCTGCAGTCGTGCCCCGACGTAGCGGCGGTAGGTCGCGTCGCGAAACGCTTTGAGATCGACGTTTGCAGCGTCCAAGTAGGGATGCAGAGTCTGGAGTGCCTCCGCCGTCATATAGCCGTTGGTGACGTAGACACTGCCCAGGCCGGCGTCACGAGCGCGGCGGGCGACATCATACGTCACTTCGAAGAAGATTGTCGGTTCGGTGTAGGTATAGGCGATGCTGCGACAATGGTTGGCGAGGGCTGCCGCGACCACATCGTCCGCGGTGACCTGCCGGCCGAGGATAATGTGTTGGTCGCGCGGCATCTGTGAGATATCGGCGTTCTGGCACCAATCACAGCGGAAGTTGCATCCTGCCGTCGCGATGGAGAAGGATAACGAGCCGGGATGGTAGTGAAAGAGGGGCTTCTTCTCGATGGGATCCACATGCTGGGCAATGAGCTCGCCGTAGACAAGCGTGATGAGCTTGCCGTCGCGATTCTCGCGTACGTGACAGATCCCTCGACCATCCGGAGAGATCGTGCACCGATGGGCGCACAGCTGACAGCGTACGCGATCCTCAGGGAGTGACTCGTAGAGCATGGCTTCTCTCATGACCTGTGACCTCCTATCCCTCCGCGTGAGAGAGGTGGAGCTGACGACCCTGCTAGGGTCCTAGACATCGGTCTGCAGCTGCAGCCACTTGACGATGTCGCGCCGGCGCACCAGCCCCTCCAACTGTCCATCACGGATGACGGGGATCTGGCGGATGTCGCGTCCGGCCAGGATCTCCAGGGCCCGTATGGCGCAGTCGTCGGGTGCGAGGGTGACCAACTCATCCGCCGGCGTCATGACCTCCCAGATGGAGGTCGTCTCCCATGCCTCCTGGGGTGTTCGGCGAACGTCTTCAAGCGTTGCGATACCCACCAACCCGTTCTGATCCACCACGGGGAACCCCTGATCGTCGGAGCGCATAATGAAATCATGGACGAAGCTGGCGACGCTGCGATCCGCAGGCACGGTCGGTGGATCGCGTCGCATGACCTTCGAGACGGGGATATCCTCGAGGGCTTCTCGGATCACCATCTGCTGGTAGCTCTGCACAGCGGCGTTGTGGAGGAACCACCCGATGAAGGCAAGCCAAAGGCCGTTCACCATGCCTTCACCTATCAGGGGAATCCGAAAACCGAAGGCCGCAGCAATGCCCGCAACGATCATCAGCCATGCGACGGCGCGTCCCACGGCTGTGGCCAACCGGGTCGCCAATCTGAGGTTGCCGGTGATGGCCCACAGCACGGATCTCAGAACGCGGCCTCCATCGAGAGGAAAGCCCGGAATCATGTTGAAGACACCGAGGGCGACATTGATGGAGCCAAGCCAGACGAGGATGGTTACCGTCGGGCTCAGGCCGGCCAGCATCTCCTGCATCGAACGCGTCCCGGTGACGCCTCTGCCTGTCGCTAGGCTCGTGACCAGCAGCAGCACCCCGCCAATGACCAGGCTGGTCAGGGGCCCCAGAATGGCCATGACGAATTCGCCCCCGGCCGAGTCGGGTTCGCGCTCGATATTGGATACACCACCAAATAGATGCAGTCGGATGTGGCTGACGGGGATGCCTCGCGAGGTGGCGACCAATGAATGGGCTAGCTCATGCGCCAGCACGGAAAGGAAGAAGAGCAACGCCGCCGCTACCGCTACAGCCCAACGGAGGGGAACCGGCCATTCGCTATGCAGGGCGCCCATAGCTGTCGCCCAATTCCAGCTGATCAGTAAGAAGATCAGTAGCCAGCTCCAGTCGATCTGGATATCGATGCCGAAGATTCTGCCGATGCGAATGCCGCTTCTCATACATCAATCCTTCCGTGTGTGGGCACGATGACCCCATGACAGATGGGTGCGAGCGTGGACCCTGCCGTGATATCACGGTCAGGGCCATAACCCGCACCCACGGTGCTACGATATCGCTAAGATGGGCGTGTCGCTTAGGCGATCACGTTGACGTGACCTAGCTCTGCGCCTCGGTGTTCGCAGCGACTCCTTCCTCGATCTTCAGCGAGATTCGCTGTTGCAGCGGATCGACGTAGAGGACCTCCACCTTCACATCTGTGCTCGGAGCGAGGCCATTCAGCCCCTCCTCGCCGCCCGGTATCTCGGAGACGTGAACCAGTCCCTCGACTCCCTGACCCACATCGACGAACGCGCCGAAGTCGGTGGTGTGTGTGACGGTGCCGTCGACAATGTCGCCACGCTGCATCTCTGCGGTGACCTGCTCCCAGGGATCAGGTAACAGGCGCTTGCGACTGAGAGCGATGCGCTCGCGGTCGCGGTCGACATCCAGGACGTAAACCTCGACCTCCTCACCGACATCGAGGACGTCTCGCGGGTGCCCGACATGGTCCCACGACATCTCCGAGATGTGCAACAGACCGTCTACGCCACCCAGATCGATAAACGCACCGAAGTCGACGAGATTGCTCACCACACCCTTGCGGATCGCGCCTTCGTGGAGCTCCTGAAGGACCTCCTCACGGCGCTTTCCGGCTGCGGCTCGTTCGGAGAGAATCAGGCGCCGCCGGCGCGGGTTGACCTCAATCACGGCCAATGAAAGGGTCGTGCCGATAAGCTCTTGTTTGAGGCCTGTCTGTTGGTCGCGGTCTGCGCCCCGGGGAATGGAGGTCAAGTGTGAGTTGGGGACGAAGCCCTGCAGTCGGCCAAACGCCGCCAGGACACCGCCACGATTTGTGTCGACAACCTCGGCTTGAATGACCTCTTTCTGCTCCATCAACGTCTCGGCCCGGATCCAATCTTGGTGTTCCAGACCCTGCTTAAGCGAGACGACGACCGTATTGCGGTTGAGCGGAATCTTGACAATGCGAACAGGGACCTTGTCTCCGACCTCCAGTGATTCGAGATACGTCTCGTCGATATACTCAAGGTCACGTTCCAGGACGAGCCCATCGCGTTTGCCCTGGGTGGTCACCAGGATATCATGCTGTCCGATGGACAGGATGGTGGCCTCATAGACGTCACCTCGGTGGGGACGCCCGGCTGCATACTCGCCTTCAATGAGGAGTTTCCACCAACGCGGGGTCTCTGACTTCTTCTCTGTTTCCTGGCTGTTCTGCTTCACTGCGCTCTGATCAAACGACATGTACTGCATCTACCTCCCGACTGAGATTTTAGGGATCTTGTCGGATCCCAGGGGACTCCGTGGAATCCCCCCTAATGGTACCACGTTTGACCGGGGTGGGGGGATGAACTCCGTTTGCGCTCTGTTCAGGGGAGGTTAGGCGAGTTGGGTTTCGGTTGGCGCTGTCGTTGGATCACTCTCCGAAGCGGTACCCGACCCCACGGACGTTGATGATGAACCGGGGGTGGGATGGTTCGGGCTCGATGCTCTGGCGCAGGCGGTGGATGTACCACTTGATGATGCTGCGCGCCTCATAGAGGTCGTCAGGATGATAGCCGCGCACGACTTCGACGAGTTCCTGTGGCGGGACGACACGGTGGGCGTTGCGCATCAGGTGGACGAGCAGGTCAAACTCGCTAGGCGTGAGTTCGAGCCGCGTGTCATCGCGCAGGACTTCGTGCTTCTGGGGGTCGACCTCGATCGGTCCACGGGTCAGCAGGGTGGGTTCCTCGGCCTGTTCTCGTGTGCGCTGAAGCAGGGCGCGTTGCTCTTCCAGGGCCTCGTTGACGGCTTCCCGGAGCTCTCGAGGTGTCAGGGGCTTGAGCAGATAGCGATCGACGCCGTCGCGGATCGCCTTCATCGCGGACTCCAATGAGCCGTGGGCCGTCAGGATGATGACCACGGCATCGGGCCAGCGCCATCGTACAGCCTCGAGGACCTTGAGACCGTCCACCCGCCCCCCGAGTTTCAGATCGAGCATAATGAGGTCGAAGCGATGATCTCGAAGAATCTCCAAGGCCTCTTCACCATCGGCGGCGGTTGTGATCGCATGCCCGGCGCGTTGGAGGGTCTCCTTGATGAAGAAACGGATACCGGCTTCGTCGTCGACGATCAGTGTCTCTATCTGTTCTGTCATCCAGCACCTCCAAGGTGTCTTGAGCCTAGTATAGGGTGATTCCACGCGGGGTGCAACGCCCGACAATCTCAGGGCTTTCGCATTTGGCCTGCTTCAGGCTTCCGGGTTGGCCAGACGTCTTTGAGCGTGTATAGTAGGATCTGGTTGGTCATGATCGGTGAAGTCATGTATCGGGAGGTGGGGTGTGGCATTCGGATATCAGGGCAAGATCCTGCACGTTGATCTGACGACGCGCGAGTTGTTGGTGGAAGAACCGGATGAGCGTTTCTACCGCCACTATATGGGTGGCAGCGCGATGGGGGCTTACTATCTGCTGCACAATACCCCCCTGACGCCGATCCATTGGGGCCGGCGAATACCTTGAGCCTGATGGTGGGCGTGATGACCGGAGCGCCGATCTCGGGTCAGTCTCGTGTATCGGCGGTGGCGAAATCCCCGGTGAGCGGCCTTGCCGACGAGTCGGCAGCCGGCGGGTTCTGGCCTGCGGAGTTGAAGTTCGCCGGCTTCGACGGCATCGTGATCCGGGGGTGTGCTGAGACCCCTGTCTATCTTTGGGTGCACGATGGAGAGGCCGAGCTGCGCGATGCGACATCCCTGATGGGGCGTT
>JAXGUU010000015.1:0-24664 GCA_040774145.1 Anaerolineae bacterium | reverse complement strand
CCGCCTCCCAACACGAGATTGATTGGCCGTCCGCCGGTGATAAGTGCCTTCGGTACATCGGCCTCCTGTGCCCGTTGCAGCAGATTCACCACGGCGCGATTGTCGGCTCGTGGTCGCCCCGGTCCCTTCTCCTTGGGGGTCTTCGGCAGATGCTGGTGGCCAACCACTAGCCCAAGGCGGCCCAACAGAATCTCTCGACTAACACCTCACCGATCCTTGGGAGGGCGGGGAATCAGCACCGGCGTGCGTGCCTTGTACGTCTCGTAGTCAGCCTGCCCGCCCCACTTCTCGTCGGACCGCTTTTCCAGCATGGGCACACCGCTGACACGAGTGAGCAGCAGGGTGACGAAGATGGGTGAGATCAGCGCGATCCACTGCCAGCCCCGCAGGACCGGGAGGGCGATGATGAGCACGCCGATCCAGAGCATGATCTCGCCAAAGTAGTTGGGGTGGCGGGACCAGGCCCATAGCCCGGTGTCGATAAAGTCGCCCTTGTTCTCCGGGTCTGCCCGGAAGCGGTTCTTCTGGCTGTCGGCGGTTGCCTCGATGGCGAAGCCGATCGCCCAGACCAGGAAGCCGATCAAGGCAAAGGGCCCCAGGCCTTTTCGGGTTGTGGTGGTGATCGCAGCCAGCGCGGCGGACAGCGTCAGTGTCACCCACAACGCTTGCAACGTCCAGGTGCTGAGAAAATGGGCGAAGGAGGGCTTGATGTCATCGAACCGCGCGTCCTTTCCCTGCTTGCGAACGCGGCGAAAGAGGAAGGTGCCCAGGCGGCCTGCCCAGATCACCACTAACGCCAGCAGCAAGATCGACCGACCGTCGACCGTCGGGCTGAGCGCCACCGCGAGCGTGGTCACCGAGATGTAAGTGATGGCGCCGGTCAGGTCGAAGACCTTCTCGGTCTGCCACAGGTAGGACGGGATGAAGACCACCCACTGGATCAGGAAGGCCAACCCGACCGCCAGGGCGAAGATCGGAATCCCGAAAGCCGAGGCGCCTCCCTGGCTGCCGGCCCAGGCAACGCCTACGCCAACCAGGATGACGACGAGAACGGAGAGGAGCGCGTTACGATCTGATTGCTTCATGAGTCTTCGTCCTTTCTGGAAGGTGACACTTTAGAAACCTCGACGCTGGCCCGTCCACGGCGGTTCGGAGCTTACCTTGTATTCCTCAACGCTTGGACCCTGCAGGCGCCTGAGCCGCCACAACCCGTAAATGTAGCTCAATGCCAACAGGACGATCGTCGCGGGCCAGCCGGTGATCACGTTGACGACCGCTAGCGCGCCGGTCCGCCCTTCTCTCAGCAGGTAGGCTTGCAGCGCCAACTTGAGCGCAAAGAAGATCCCCCAGGCGATGGTCACCTCGCTGTAGGCCGGGCGTACCCGGGGATGCCGGTACCAATCCAGCGGCCAGCGACGGATGAGATGGCTGGTCCACGCAACCAAGGGGCGCCGAACCATGACACTCAGTCCACAGGCGATCACCGTGAGAAGCCCTGTGACGACTCCCGGCAGAAAGTACGCCTCGGCTCGATTCAGTACCCTCACAGCGACGATGGCTAGGACCGTGGCGCCAAGCCCACTGAGGGCGTACTTCAGCGGCTGTCCCCGGGCCAGGCGAAGGGCGCCCAGCAACAGCGCACTCAGTAAGGCACCATAGGCAGCAGTGTCGAAGCCCAAGAGCGGGTTGGCGACCAGGAAGATGACCGGAGGGATTGCTGCATCTATAAGGTGTCCGCGACCGGCGGTGACCGTCCGGAACTCGTCGACGAGTTCCCGCAGCTTGGCGTTCACGATGCCGCGCGCCCTTTATCCACACGGTTGCCCAGCCAGAAACGTTCCCAGTCGCCACGGCTGGTGATGAGTGCGATCAGCGCGTAGAGGCTGGCCGTGAAGTTGCCCAAGACCATCATCAAGATCACCCACACGATGGATCGCACGGGAGATTTCTCGCGGTAGATAATCCAGCCGGAGAAGAGGGTGAACCCCACATACAGATCGACGATGGACACGATACCCCAAGGCATCGATAGCAGCACGCTGCCTTCCTCACCAAAGTCACCCACGGTGAAGCCGTAGATCAGAACCGCCGTCATCGCTGCCAAACCCAGTACCGCCACAACCTTGGCAACGTCATAGGCCTTCGGCGAATCACCCATCGTCATCTCTCCTCTCGATCAGTTAGAAGACTTCATGCGACGTGACTCAGACGAAGCCGACGGCACCAGGTCTGAGGTGCGCCCTGAAGACCGGGGGGCTCAGGTGGCGGCGCCGGCGGTGGTGAGTGCCGACCGAGAGCACCTGTCCCTCTCGTCGCCAGGCTTGCGCAGTCGCCTCAAGGGTCAGCTTGCAGTGCAGGCACTCGTCCACCTCATGCATCGCGAAGCCGCAGATGCCGCAAGCATAGCTCATAAACACCATCTACGACCACCTGTACGTCCACCACAATGACTTCATCCACGTGCGCAACATGACGCCGCCCGCACGCCCGTGGACCGTCTCTGTGATCTCGCTGGAGACGCCGATGCCGCCCAGTGTCAGGGCCCTGCTTCAGCAGTGTGAGAGCATCAACCCGCGACAGTTACGCCGCGATATCCTCGCAGCTCTCGCGCATCTGTTTGCCTTTCCGGGGGGGGGACGGCGGAAGACCCTTGGGGTTTTCCGAAACCCCAAGGGTCTGAGTCGCGCGTGCACTCGTTTGCTTGCGGGATAGGCATCCCACGGTGCTCTGTCAGGCGGGTTCGCAGCCGCGTCTTCCGTGCTGCCCGCTACTGCAGCGGTCGAGGCATTCCGGGGTATTGACGACGGTGCACATTACCCTTCCTGCTCAGTCCTTGGGGACTCGATGTTCACATAGACCTCATCGTCACCTCTCCACGGAATCCTATCCTCGCTTGTCCCCGCTATACATCTTGCCCCACCCCCGGGATGCTTGTATAATTTGAGTGCAGTGCCAGCTACCTTGTGACTATGAACGGTTCCTGGGCATTGCCCAAGGCGGAGCGCGGTTATACGGGTGAAGCCCACACTGCCGTTCAGCGGTAACGACTGATCACACAAGGCAATGTATCCGTAGTATGTTTCCAAGCTAAATAGGTCACCACCGCCAACAACATCGAAGCAAAGCCTGCCAGGCTGATGGGATATCACTTGTCCGGAACCGCCCAGAGGGCCAACTGATGATGACAGGAGAACAGATCCTATGAGAGATGCCCAGAAACCTGACCACATTAGTCTGAACACACTGATCGGTAGATTGCGCGAGGGCCGATTCGTCATTCCTGACTTTCAGCGTGAGTTTGAGTGGCAGCCGTGGGACATCAGGGAGCTGATGCGCTCGATCTTCCTAGACTACTACATCGGCAGCCTGCTTCTATGGAAGGGAAACAAGCGCAACTTCACAACACTAGCCTGCGAGCCTATCTATGGCTTCGAGGGCAAGGGGAGCCCTGATTGGGTTGTGCTTGATGGCCAGCAACGTCTCACCGCGATGTACTATACATTTCTCGCCCCTGATGTCGAACTACCAAACCGCAAGAGTCGCGCCTTCTATTACATAAGCGTCGACGAGTTGATGGCAGAGAACTATGACGAGGCCTTCAACTATGACTGGTACAATCGGCGCACGATCCCAATGATCAAGAACCTGGAGAAGCAGTTTGAGCAACACGTGTTCCCGCTATTCATCGTTGGTGCAGGCGGCTTCAGATTGGCCGAGTGGGTAATGGACTATGTTAGGTACTGGGAAAAGAAGGCGAACAGTGACGACGCGAAGCGACATGCAGAAAATGCGCGGGCGTTTGGAGAATTGCTGAAGGGGATCACTGAGGAATACCAGATCTCCTACATCGAACTGGATAAGGATCTCGCAGTAGATAAAGTCTGCGACATCTTTACACAGATCAACAGCCGGGGCGTTCGACTCGACGCATTCGACTTGATCAATGCTCTCCTGAAACCCAAGGGGCTGCAACTCAAGCATATGTGGCGTGAGGCTGCGCCACGTCTGAACTTCGTTGATACCACCCGCATGAATGTCTACATTCTCCAGGTGATGTCGATTCTGCGACAAGCATACTGCTCCCCCAAGTACTTATACTTCCTGTTGCCTGGCGAAGAGAAACCTGTTCGCGATCCTGACGGCACGCGTCGGAAGGAGATCCTGGTCAGAGACGCGGAGGACTTTAATGCTCTGTGGCAAGAGGCAATCGAAGCACTGGAGACAGGTATAGAGCTCCTGCGTCAGCCTCAGGAGTTTGGCGCCATCTCAGAGCGATTCCTCCCCTATGTCTCGATCTTGCCGGCGTTTGCAGCGCTCCAGGCACACATCAAAACATTGCCTCCGAAACTGCGTTTTGATGCGCAACGCAAGGTACGGCAGTGGTACTGGGCATCGGTTTTCACAAACCGCTATTCCGGTTCAGTGGAGTCCACTACAGCTCGCGACTTTCTCGATGTGAGAGTGTGGATCGAGAATGACGCGGCTGAGCCCGGATTACTGCAAGAGTTCAGAGATCGGTTTCGGTCGCTGGAATTGCGTAGGGAGACTCGCAGAGGAACCTCCGTCTACAACGGGGTCTTCAACTTGCTGATCCTGAATGGCGCCCGCGATTGGATGACCGGGAACGTGGCACAACCTGACGACATTGACGACCATCACATCGTCCCACGCTCCTGGGGAAAGGACCACCTCGATGGCGACCTGATGAACACAATCCTCAACCGCACGCCACTCTCAGCCGAGACCAACAGAACTGTCATCAACGACCGGCTACCCAATCTCTATATACCGGAGCTGATTGCAGAGAATGGCGAGGCAGCCGTACGGAGTATGCTTGAAGCTCACTTCATCTCCCCACTGGCTCAAGCGATCCTTATGCGAGACCCCTTCACACCCGAAGATTTCGAAGCGTTTATAGCCGAACGCCAACACACAATCCAGGAGGCCATCGAGAACCTGCTGATCAAAGAGCGCCTCGATCTCTCGCCACGCTTGCGAGAACTAGACAAGCGAATCGAGCAGGTCGAATTGGCACTCCGGCGGGTCATTGACACAACCTTGGGCGGTAGGCCCTCCCAACTACCATCTCACGTGAGCCAAAGAGCAATGGAACGCGTTGAGTGGGCGCTCAGAAAGAATGCTGCGCTGGATGCTGAGTTTTACAAGACCCTGACCGGCATCCTGGAGTTCTGCGACTTGCGCGAGCTGCAGGACACCATGGTGGCAAAGCCTCTATGGCCCGACTTCGAGCCCAGATTCGGGAGCAAAGGGGTGCTGGCGACAAGATTCGATCAACTAGCTGAGCTTCGCAATGGCATCCGGCACAGCCGCAGCGTGGATGAGATCACCCGCAAGGAAGGTGAGGCCAGCATTCTGTGGTTTGAGCAGGTAATGGCAAAGTGAGTGCCGTGTGGATCTGAGCCGTGGTTTGATTATGTAGCTGCGATCGGGACCCGCTTGACCTGAGCCACGCCCCAATGTGAGAGCAAGGCTATGGCGCCCCTTCCGCCAACGGTCAGATCGGTGATCGGGCGCCACATAAGCCCCGGCTCAGTGGGGATCTTCGCGCCCGGGTTTTCGTCGGGTTGCTGTATGGAGCTTCTGGGTATAGGAAGTCACCCAAGATTGAGTTAACTACCAATCTGGGTCTCTGCTATGCTTCCTTCAATCTATTAAGTAGGTCTGTGCCATTGCAGGGATCTGCATCATAGAGCTGCTTGGCACGAGCCAAGAGCCTCCCTACTTCTGGGCCTGGACCTATTGAGAACCCATCCATAATGTCTGTTCCCGTAATTGGAAGCACAGCAGTTGTTTCGCTCAACAGTGCATGCTCGATCAGTTTCCTCCCCTCGCGATCAAAGTCATAGTTGCCCTGAAGCATCAACAGGTGCTTTGACCACGAATCGTAGTATCTTCTTCGAAGACGCACAGTGTCAAGTCCCTCGCGCCCCATATCTGCAGCGACAATCGATATCAGTTCATCAAACTCGTGGGGTGCATGGTATCGCTGGAAACGAAACCTCCAGTTGTCAATGATAGTATCACGTTGTTCATCTTCCTCGATGCATCGGAGGCACTGCTCGAGTGCAGTCAAGTACGCTATAGCTTCTCGTGTTAGCCCAGTGAGGCAGATGAGCCATTGAGCATCGGTCCCGGGTTCAGGATCCCCGCACTGTTGGCGGAACCACTGCTCGCACTGCAGTGTCAGCTCAACGTTGCGGGGCTTACCCAAATCAATATGGTGCTGCAAGAACGTACGAAGAGAGCTCACAATGGCGCAGTGTCGAACGAACACACAGTTTGAATCAAGCTGGAAAGCACCAAGCTGCTCGTTGAGAAAGTCGACATGTGCCTTTCCAGCCTCTCTGTAGAGCACATACAGCCACGAGACCGCGCGCATGAAACCCAGCTCGGCGGGATGCGGATTTGGTATTGGTAGAGACAGGTCTCCAAAGACAGAATGCCCTAGGTGTTGGGCTCCAAGGAGTCGACTACCAATCCGGTTAACGGCATCCCTCTGACGAATCAGCTGCAGGATGAGATCGCTAGCGGACATAGTCTGCTCATTCATCGTTTCCCCCGCTGGCGCCTCCGATATGAAGGAGGATCCGCAATAGGGCCAAGGAAGTTGAAGGCGATATGAAACTCGTTGAGGGCCTCGTGCTGGCTAATATCGGGTCTATGGAAATCGGTCGGGATAAACGTAATCGATCGACGCAACTCGTCAACATAGACTTCCCCGCGGTTACGCCCTGAAGCCACCCAGGTAACGGTGCCATTATAGATGCGCGGCATCCCGGATTCTGTGCTAGCCAGATACTGCCTTAGGATCCTGCGCTTTCCGTGCACTGAAGAGGACTCCCGCTCGAGATCACGGAATGTACTCAGGCAATGGTCTATGTAGCCAAGATGGAAAGCGGCTAGTCCCTGCACGTAGTGGGTCACTGGAGATGCATAGAGCTCTCCAGCTCGAAATAGATCACTAGTTAAACGGAAGCAGTATTCCCAATCTGCGCCAGAAAAAGGTACCGTCTGACGTTCTCCACCAAACAGTCGCTGCTGCGATCGCGCAATCCACCAGAGATGAAGCAGTAGATGGAGACAGCGACCGTCCGCCGATATCGAATCTCGGTGCTCTTCCAGGTATCGGGCAGCTTCTTCGCACGCGGCAAGTTGGGAGGTCGTGAGAACTCCAGTGCGAGGTAAACGACCCACAATACTCGAGGCTCTCAAGTAGTAACCTGCAGCGGATCCTTGCAGTTGTAGCGCCTGGAAGGCCTCTTCGGAGAGCACCACATTCTTGAATACCGTACCGATTTCCATCCGCCGCCGCTGGAACTTCTCCTGTTGCACCGCGCCGAAGCTCTGGATTTCTGCCAGCTCGAAGGCGTGTAGCATATCAGCTTCGACCTCAGCAAGTTCCTCCTCTGTGAGAATGTTGGCCTGCACTAAATCCCTCGTAGTCCAAGCCAGGACATCAATCGGATAGTAGTTGCCAGGATCAACAACCCGAGCGGTAGTCAACGCATCGCGTGTGAGACTGAACAGCATTTTGGCTTGCTCAACCTGTTCCTGAGACACGAGGGCTTCGTGGAATCTCGTACCCAGTGTAGAGGAGAGCTCAACGCGCAGCTGGCTGAGTAGCTGCTTGTTGCCATTGTCACTATCAACGATCTCGATTGCAGTCCGCAGCACCGTCTCTGCCCTATCCAGCAGGCGAGCAGCATCTGGACAAGGAGCTTCCGCGCGGTTTCTATCCACAACCCATTCGCGCAGCAGGTTTGCTTCCTGCAACATCAAACGGGGGTTCTGCACGCCACGTTTCGTGCGAAGCTCCTCTAGGGCAGAGGCAAGATCAAGCAGATAAGGGCCGAAGTAGGCTCGGAGCGGACCACTGTCGCCGATATTACGCACGAGGTCGACCGCGAAATAGACATCTGGGCTATCGGTCGGTCCCGCAGAGTCGCGAACCGCCAACAGCAACTGCTTGGCGAATGCAATCTCCGTTCTAGCGCCACCAAGTCTAGCCTGCACGAACAGCCGTGCTTCAAGAGCTTGACGTGGACGTATGTGGATATTGCCAATCGCATCCTCATCCCAGCGAAATACATCGATTTCCGAGAGAAGGCTGGCAAAGTTCGTAATCCCTGCCTTGCCCAGACTGCGGAGTAGCAGATCCAACGGCACACTCAAGCCGAATTCACCGGGCACCATTACGAGACCGATCAGCTGTTCAGCCTCTGACATAGCTTCGTCGCCAACGATCCGCTGTTCATGCGATAGCAGATGATCGTCCCCTATGAGCCCAGCTGCAACCAATGCGTATGCCAAGGCTTGGCCGGCAGCGAGTTCGGGAAAGTGCTCGTTTGCTTTCCTGCGGATCTCCCGCTCGGCCTGAGCATATTCACCAGTCACACCTGAGCGCAGCTGGCCACGGGTTGCAGGCAAATGACGGTACAGAGCAACTAAGAACGAAGCATCTAGTGTGTGGAAACCCTGAAGAAGCCTGCTTCCAAGGCCCCGTTCAAAACCATCCAGGAAGCTAGCCAATCTCTGAATCTCGCCTTCACTAAGGTCTCCGCTAGCTTCGGCGAAGCGTCCCCTGCGCAAGCGGCTGGTATCAAGCCGATAGCTACTGCCAACCAGGACTGTCTTGCGTCCCCGGCTGGATAAGTGATGAAGCATCTCGAAATACTGATCGATGTCAACCATACCATCCCAGATCACAAGGCACTTGGCTGCTCCCGAGTCCTCTGCCCATTGGCAGAAAGCATCCAGATCTGAAGTCAATGGTCTGTGAGGGCCCCTCGGTATGAAGAGCACGGGATACTTGGACTCGACACAGATTTGGTGGGCGAGAGCCCCAAGCGCAATAGTCTTGCCTGTGCCCGTAGGCCCGTGCAGTATAATGGGTTGTTCTTCGAGATCTCGAGATCCTAGCTTGCGGTCGACGGATCTTCTCAGACCCTCTTCGAAGTCTCGCTGGAACGCAAACCCCCGGGAATAGCCTGTCCAAATGGGTGTTGTGCCTGATTCAGATAGGAACGCACGAAAATCGCTCCACCGGCGTGACTCCGAGACTGGAGGTTGGTGAACCAACACTGTTTCATCGAGCAAAACTGCGGAACGCGACACCTGATTCCACAGACCCGTAGGAACAGGCAGAGTGGAGCCAGCTATCCTGATCCGTCGACCACGGTGCTCATCAGGTCGCCTACCAAGCTCGATGAAACCAGCCCGTGCACCACTCTCGAGGTGGGAAGCCAGGCTTTCTATGTGGAACAGAACCTTTCTTTGGGCTGCTAAGTCGACGAAAAATGGGTTGCTTGTCACGCTGGAGGTTGCATTAAAGAAGTGGATCTGGCGTACGTCAAATGCATCCAGAATCGGGTGCAGATCCTCAGGGCTCAGCCAGTCTTGTTCAGGTTGATAGGCCTCGATGACCAGCACCCCAAATGGCGTCACATACTCCGGCAAGCGTCTAGCAAGGGAAACTGCTACTTGTCTCCGCCTGAGCAACTCCAGCCGTGTGAGTGGTGGTCTTTCGGCTCTCTCCGATCTGTCAATCGATCCAAAGAGATAGGTGCAATGCAGACGCGAGCGATTCCGAGGGTCCAGAGGTTTGTAGGTTTCCTCGTATATGGGCTGCAGTTGCCGCCACCTAGCCTGTAGAGCTCGTTGCCAGATTGTATCAAATGCAGAGGCGTAGACACCACTCCAATCAAATTCCGCAACAGTCTTCAGCCAAGACGGTATTGGGGTATGGTTGGCACGATTTGCCATCCACGCGAGAGCCGTATCAGTAGCTTCGTGTGCGGTTCCACTGAGAATAGCGGTGTATCTGTCCTCTGGTTCGACTTCTGTGCTGTACTTGCGCAGGATCTCTTTCAAGAACGGATCTGTGCCAGACTCGAGTGCTAGATAGCTCTGACCTAGCATAAGGAATGCTGGGCCCCTTTTCAATTGTGAGTAAAAGTCCTCTTCGCTCATCATCTCACCTCCGCCACGAATAGTGACACCATCCAGGGTCTACCGAAGCGGACCCTCACCAACAAGCACTGCCTCCTGCGTCACGTTGTGCTTGTTTCGATGCTTCGCTTCCTGTCTTCCCTTTTGCTCCACCATCGCCTCGCTGCACACGATGCGCGGGGTTGCCGCCTCGCCGTCCTCGTCGTCCGTCTCCCGCGGCCTGACCTCGTCCAGCCGGTAGGCGTTGTAAACGTGGCTCAGCTGATCGAGCAAGACTTCTCCACCCACGCCCGCCCCTTGTCGCTGATCGCCCAGGTCCCCCGCGGGGTGTCATCCCGAATCAACCCCTCCTCGCGCAGCTGGTTGCGCGCCCACTGCGCCGAGTTGCGCCAGCGGACGGTCTTGCCGTCGGCGTAGGTGTCGAGGTCGTGGGAATTGAGTTCATCTTTCATCGCGGCATAGACGCGCTCCAGCACCAGGTTGAGGTCGGCCTCGCCGCCCAGCTCGATCAACGCCTTGAGGATAGGCACGCGATACGCCTGCTGCGGCGTGGCGAGTCCGCGGGCAAGCCGCGTGCCCTCATCGGTTTCGGGCGTGCCCACCACCTCCACGTACCGCTCCGCCAGATCCTCGAGCTCCGACTGCAGCGCACTCAACGTCTTGATGCGCTGAAGCGCCTTCTCCGCCGCAGTTAGCTCGCCCTGGTCGATCCTCGCGTGGGCCGCCTTCTGCGCCGCCTGCCGCGTCTCCTCGAGCCGCTCAAGCAGCACCTCAAACGCTTCCGAATAAAAGGTCAGGCTGTCCGCCCCAGGTGTTGTCATCGTGCTTACCCTCCTGTGGGTGTAATATAGAACCTTACTGAATCGGCCACCCCCCATGTTCCTCAATTACCGCGTCGATCTCCGCCATCAGCCGGATCGTCTCCTTGAGCGCCACCACGATTCGCTGGTAGTGCGCAATGTCCTCGGCAGTCAGCACGCGGCCCGGCGTCTTGCCCGTCGCACGCCGGTCATAGAGCCATTTGTAGAGGACCTGGTAGCCGCCGACCTGGAACTCCCAGACATCCTGTGGAATGCCATCGAAGTAAGAGCTCTGTCTGCGGTTCGAGGTGTCGAGGTAAACGCGACAGTCCTCGTAGCAGGTGCTCTTGCTGAACGCACCCATCTGCATACCGGTCTCGCGCTCGACGAAGCTGGTGATGGTCTGCCACAGCGGGCAGGATCCACTGTCCCGCCGCCACGAGGCAGCGGGATAATCGTGCTCTAGAAGGTGAAGTGCCACCAGGTCGGCACCGAGTTCGACAAGCCGCCTGAGCAAACTCCGATCTGATGTGAGTGGTAGGCGAGGAAACTCGGTCAGCAGGTAGTCAACATAGCGACTTCGATATCCTGGGCTATACAGCACAGCATAAATGTAGTGGAAAATATCCTCAGGGCCAAAGGTCTTGTCCAGATCACCGCGTCCTTCGGAGACAAACGACAGCTGCCATTTTGAGCTGCAGAGCGCGATGAGATGTCGGGCCATATTCGGAGTTCGGTACCGATGGTTCGTTGGCTCATCATCATAGCTGAGTAACGTTTGTCGCTCATCTGTGTAACGGTACAGGGGGAACACTGTAGAGCTTCGTGTTGATTCCGCCGTCTTCATCTCAACCAGATAGCGAGAGCAGTAGACAGCATCGAAGACGCCTTTGGCCTGGATACGTGCTGTCAGGAGAGCAAGATTACTGCCATCAAGCATATGCCGGAGTGTGGGGTATTTCGAGTCACCTTTTTCTATGATGTCACGATTGTAGTAGATGTACCTAAGATCAAATGGGCGATAGACGAGTTTTCTTATCAATCCTTCCACCTCGTCGGCAACCATGTTTCTCTTAGCAGAATCAAGACTCCAGTGCTTGGTATCCCGGATGCCGTAGTCCCGCTTCAGTCGCTTTAGATCGTCAGATGTTGCAGTATCGAGAATGCGCTCCTTCAGAGTGTCTTTGTCGATATCAATCACGAGCGCATCACGATGTGTCTTGACCCCACAAGAACCAACTACGAAAGCTTCCTGGATTGCGACCAGCTTCCTATACTCGTCTTGATAGCTATTGTCAAAGGGTACGAAGAAGCAGTTTTCGTCGGATGACTCCAGAGGCCTGAAGCTGGTTGTACGGGTATCTCGAGCCAGCAAGTAGTCATACTTCTGCCTTGCACTACCCCAGACCTCCTCATATGCAATGCTGCTGCAAGCATCTCTACTTGATCTAACAAGCAACGTGATGCACACACCTTGTTGGATGTCAAACACATTCTCGTTCGTGTATCCATCGGGGGGTGTCTCACCAATGTTAGAATCACCGTGGAGATCGACGACACATATTCCGCTAAAGAAGTCTGTGAGTTGCTGACGCACGCCTCGATGAACTATCCCTCCGAGGTATCCGCGGTTGGTAACTACGCCTACGATGCCCATTTCGGACCTCTGGATGCAGTGATGCGCCAGACGTATGAATTTCAGGTAGTCATCAGAGAGTGCCACTAGCCCCCGTTCACCCCTCACGGCCCGTTTGTAGTCATTCATCAGGGCATCTATGAATGCGTTTTTGTTAAGACTTGTGACAGAGTATGGTGGGTTTCCGGAAACCACTGTAAATGCAACGCGTCGCTTCACCTCGTTCACCGCCTGCGCCTCGTGGGCCAGCGCCGGGACGGCGAAGTCGAAGGCGATCTGGGCGTCGTCCGCCGCCGCAGGCTCCAGCGCGTTCGTCAAATAGACACGCACCCGCTCGTCACTGCCGAAGCGATAACCGGTCTCGTACAGCTTGAGCCCGAGCTTCATATGCGCGATGGCGTAGGGCGCCATCATCAGCTCATAGCCGTAGAGCCTCGGGAGCAGGTGCTTGGGTACGTAGGCGTTCCACGCCTCGCGCCGCTGTGTGTCGGTGAGACCCTGCCGGCGCCATTTGTCCGTCAGCGTGCGGTGGATCACGTCGATGATCTCGACCAGGAAGGTCGCAGTGCCGGTCGCGGGGTCCAGGATCACGACGAAGGGCGACGCCGGGTCGGTGCCCTCGGGGAGGGTCAGCTCCGCGTGGCGCTGCGCCATCTCACCCCAGGTGACGGTCGAGGCCAGCCCATCTTCCAGGCCGAACTCACTCTGCAGCAGCTCGTGGACACTGCGCACGATGTAGGAGACGACCGGCTGCGGGGTGTAGAAGATGCCGCGCTGCACCTTGAGCTGCTTGTCGTAGGCGGCGAGGAAGTGCTCGTAGAAGTGGATGACGGGGTCCTCGCCACGGGTGCGGTTGCCGAAGTCGCGCAGGATCGCGGGGAGATCGGTCTCGTCGCCGCGCAGGAGCTCGACCACGTCCTGCACACCCAGCTCGTCAAAGTCGATGCCGCCCTGGCGCCCGCCCACGTGGATGAAGGTCTCGAGCATCTCCTTCAGGAACGGGTTAGTGATCGGCACCAGGTCGGTGACGTTGCCGGCGACCAGGGCGGTCCCGTAGACGCCCTCGCTCATCTCGGTACGGGAGATCGCGGCGGTCAGCAGGCCGTAGGTGATGGTCTGGGCGTAGGTGTCGGCGAAGTCGGCCTCGGTCAGGTCGTGCAGGAGCGCGACCTGAAAGGCCTTGTGCAGGCGGCGCAGGGGCCCCTGCTCCGTTTCGAGCGCCATCAGGGTGGTCGCCGCGTCGCGGATGCCGCGCGCCAGCAGCGCCAGCCGCTCAGCGAGGGCGTCCGCGGTGCGGATGACGTGACCCACGCGGTGGCGGAAGGCGGGCACCCATTGGGCGCGCCAGCCCTCGGCGTCGTCGGGATCGTCGGGCCAGCGCAGGCAGGCCTTGAGGGTCGCCGCCACGTGGTCCAGCTTGAGCGCGGTGTCGGCGCCGTCCCAGCCCAGCACCCGCAGGGTGGGCAAATCGCCCGCCTCCTGGTGGAAGTGGGCGAAGGCGATCTCGCGCTCTCCCGTGCCGTCGCCGCCGAAGCTGGAGACGAAGAGCAGGTCATCCATATCCCATACGGGTTGGTCAGGGCTATGGCTCCGCCCACGCGACACGAACGCGCGCAGGATGCGGCGCATGACCACGATCGGCAGGCGTTTGGTCTCGAACTCGAGGTAGAAGATGCCCCAGGGCTGACCCGCGGTCAGCGGGCGGATCTGTTTGATGGCCTCGATCTTGGCGGCGTGGCTGGCGTCGATACCCAGCTCTTCGGGCGTGTAGTCGAAGACAAGATCGTCGGCGTCCTCCACCTCGATGGGCCAGTCAAGCTCGTCACGAAGGTAGTCGACCAGACCCTCGAAGGTGGTCAGGCTGCGCAGCTTCTGGATGTCTCGGCGTTCCATAGGTAGGCTAACTCCCTGCACTTAGACGAGATTCCGAAATGATCGGTTTGGGCTGCGGCTCGCTGACCAAGATCTAGCGGTCAGCCGCCCTCTAAAGATACGCGGCAAGCCAGGCGTCCGTGGGGTTCTCGACGTAGATCCAGCCGCCTGCCTGGGTTCGATTGGTTGAGGGCGGCTCACCATCGTTTACATTGGTAAGCTGATCGACAGGGAACGGCTTCATCAGGCTCTGGGTCCGCCGTACATAGAGGAGATTGACGCACGGCTTCGCCACACCAGGCCCGCAGCCAAAGACACCGCCCTCAGTCCATTGCAACGCGTAGATCAAGCGATTCAGCAATCTGAGCTTGTCACCTCTGAGTGTCCGTTTGTCGTCCCAGCCCACGATCTCGGCCACAAAGTGGACGTGCGGCAGATCGGTTGTGATGGACATCAGCAGGCGCACCGGGTCGTCCGTGGAGGGCGGGTTGTCCGCCAGCATTCTGATCTGCTGGCTCTTGTGAGGCTGCACATACATGATATGGTCAGGAAGGTGGCTCTGTACAGCGAGGATGTCCTGAAGCACGTCCTCATATACACCGTTCAGAAAGATCGCGGTATCTCGCACTGGATCCTCTCCTTTCGGATCTGAATCACTACACCATTTCCATCCACGCCAGAAGCGTGGCCTCGACGCCCACAGGCGCCACCACCCGCTTCAGGTAGGTATTCGTCACGTGCTTGTCGACTTTGCGCCGGAGCTCGACGAGGCTCTGCGGATCGCTCCGCGTCTCGCGCGGCGTGCCCGGCTCGCAGCGGATGCAGTCGAAGACCCGGGTCGCCTCTTCCTCGATCGCGTCCGAGGTGAGCCAGTAGAGGTACCAGCGGGTGATCCCCGCCTCGTCGGACCAATCCCCGGTGGTCACGTCCTGCGCCGGCAGACGATAGCAGAAGAAGACGCCACGGGTGTCCGCAGAGGGATGCCCGTCGAGCTGCTTGCCGCTGAAGAGCCGCAGCGGCAGGCCGTCAGCCTCTGCCACGAGCTCAGGATAGCCGTCCTTCAGGGCCTGGTAGGCCAGGCGCATCTGCTCCAGCTGTGAGGGCACGCCCTCGAAGGCCTGGTTGAAGGTCCTGAGCGCCTCGTAGTCATCGTCGGGCCTCAGCAGCTTCTTGCCCTCGATGCCGAAGATCTTGGAGATGCGCAGGGTCTTGTTCGTCACGCGCTCGTAGAGGCTCAGGATGCGGTTGAGCTCGTCGGGGGGCAGGAAGTTCCAGAGTGAGACGGTGCCCCTGACGCCGGCGATTTCAGGATGTTCGGCGATCATCCGGGCCTCCACGGCGGGGTCGAGGCGTCGGTCGACGCGCCCGATCCGCTGCATCAGCCGCACCGGGTTCCAGTGCAGGTCGTAGTTGATGATGCAGCCGGCGTCCTGCAGGTTGAGGCCTTCCGAAAGGACGTCGGTGGAGATCAGGACGCGAGTCTCGGTCCTGCCCTCAGCGGCAAGCGCCGCGCTGCTGCTGCCGTTGTAGTAGGGTGAGAAGGCGCGGATGATCTCGCTGCGCGACCGCCGCGTCGTGCTGTCCACCTCGTCCAGCGGTCCGATGCCCAGAGCAGCCAGCTGCTCATAGAGGTAATGCGCGGTATCGCGGTACTCGGTGAAGATGAGCACCTTGTGGGCCTTCAGAAGCCGGTGATCTTGCATGATCGCCACCAGCTGTTGCAGCTTGTGGTCGCCCGCCGGGTCGAAGTCGCGCAGCTCGTCGAGAAACCCGGACAGCGTATCCAGGTCACCCATCGCCTCGATCACCATCGCATCGACGTTGTATTCGCGAGGATCCAGGGGCTCGATCTTCTTCTTGGCCTCGTCGGGGATCACGTCCTCGTCGGCATCATCCTCGCCCTTGCCGCTTCCATCGCCGGTGTGGTGTGCCTTGATCCGCTCCATCAGCGCCGCATGCGTGTCCATCCAACGCTGGGCGGTCCTGGGGTTGTGAAGCCGGACGAAGTAGAGCAGTTTGAGCAGCAGATCCTCACAGCTCGCCTGGAAGGCGACCGCGGAACTCTCAAAGCGTTTCAGCAGCAGCGTGCGGATTAGCCCGACGACCTGCTGCTGCCGTCCCTGTTCGAGGGGGTCAATCGACGCATCGGACCCCCGGTAGTAGGCCAGGGGGAAGTAAATCGGCAGGGTCAGCAACGGCTGGGCGCGCTCGAAGAAGGCGGTCTCGATGCGCTCGAGCAGACCGCGATAGGTACGAACCAACGAGTAGGGCACGACCTGCGGAGCACCGCGTACCGGAAAGCTGACGTGACCGTCCCCGTGCCGGCGCAGGCTCTCCTTGACATAGGCACGGCTGCGCTGAATCACAAGCTCCCGGAACAGGTCATCATCCCCCAGCACCTTCTCGGCGGCCTGCTGGTCGAGGTCCGCCTGGGTCTCGCCGCCCATCGCAACCTCAAGGGCTTTCTCCAACTGCCGGAAATGGCCCGGCAGCGAGTGGATACCCAGCGAGCCGCGCCCGAAGTAGTCCGCCCGGCGCCGGGTGAAGAGCTCCATCATATGCAGCAGGTCGAAGAAGCTGTTGTTGACGGGTGTCGCGGTGAGCATGAACAGCTGCTTGCCCTCGCAGATGTCATAGAGCTTCTGGTAACGGTCGTTACGGTTGCGGAAGTGGTGGGCCTCGTCGATAACTATCGCGTCCACCTCGTCCCTGACCTCCTCCATCCAGGCCGGGTAGGGACCGCCCCGCAGCAGGTCCGTGTGGCTGTAGACCGCCAGATTGCTGAACTTGCCCAGCGACTTGGGCATAAACTCGCGGATGCGCACGCCCCACACGTCTTCGACAGCGGGTCGGGGCACGAAGAGCGCCACGCGCTTGCGCTCGAAGAGCAATCGCTCGATGATCATCAGGCCGATATAGGTCTTCCCGAGGCCGACGCCATCGCAGAGAAAGGCCCCGCCATAGCGCTTGCCGATCGACATCAGGGCGCGATAGCCCTCGCGCTGGTACTCGCTGAGGATCGGGTAGACTTTCGACTCGGTCCTCTCCCATTCATCGACCGACGGTGCGTGACCCTGGAAAAAGGCGTGCATCGCCCGAACGTAGACCTCAAAGGGCGTGCGCTCTCGGGTGTGACGCTCGATCGCGCTCAGCACCTCGTGGGAGACGTCTCTGGCCTCGTCCCAGTGGGCCTCGTACCATGCCTGAAGGAGGCCCACCTGGGGGCCGGTGACCTGGATGTTCAACTCGACGTTCTGGGTGAGGCCCGGGGTGGTGAAGTTGCTCGACCCCACGAGTGCCGTAGAGCCGATCACGTCCATCCGTCCGTGGGTGATGTAGGCCTTGGCGTGAAACTTGCGCCTGTTGTAGACCCGGGCGAGGATCGTGCCCCGACGAATCGCCTCGACAATCGCGGGAACGCCGGTCAGGAAGTCATCCTTCTCCTTGGCCTCCTCGATGCTGATGTCAAGCTTGTCCAGCAGCTCAGAGAGCCCCGCTTCGAAGGCGGCCTTGGTGCGTCTGGAGACCTCGTCGCCCATCAGGATGCGGATCCCATCGAGCCTCTGCCAGAAGCCGTCGAGCGCGAGCAGCGCCCCAATCTCGAAGTAGCCGGTGGCAATGTCGAAGGCGCGCGCGATCTCGGTCCACTGCCTGAGGTAGTCCGCAACCTTCCAGTCGTCATCGCTGTTATCGACGATGAAGAGCCCGGCGGGCGATCCACGTTGACGATCAGACACAGTACCTCCCAGGGTCGAACACTGATTCTAGTATAGGCTTGGTCGTAGGTGCCGTCAAGCGGTGTGGTGATTAAGTGGATGCAGGAAATGAACTGCGCAAGCTAAGTTTCGGCTGGATGGGTGATGTCGCGTCCGACGCCCCGAGACGGGGCTGCAAGCCTTCAACCGCACGCGCCTCTTGCGCTTGCCGGATCGGGGGCGCCGGGCTATAGTCGGAGACGGACGCCGCGGCGTCCCGGCAGCTCATTCCCATCAGCGAAGGCAGGCTTATGGCAACTGAGATCATCGTGGTTCTGACCATCCTCTTCTTCACCGTGCTCTTGCTCGCCCTGGATCTGCTGCGCATGGACATCGTGGGCTTGCTCTGCCTGCTGGCGCTGGCCTGGACGGGCGTGCTCGACCCCCTCACCGCCCTGACGGGTTTCTCCAGCAACGCCGTGATCGCGATGATGGCGGTGATGGTGCTGGGGCGCGGGATCGCGCGGACCGGGATGACCGATCGCTTCGCCCACGTGGTGCTGCGCGTCGCCGGAGAGCACCGCACCCGGCTGGTGGCGCTGGTCTCGGCGGCGGTGGGATTGCTCTCGGGCCTCATCCAGAATGTGGGCGCGGCAGCGCTCTTCCTGCCGGCGATGCTGGCGATCTCGCGGCGCAAGCGGATCCCCGTCTCGCAGATCATCATGCCTGTCGGCTTCGCGGCGATTCTGGGCGGCACGTTGACGATGGTCGGTTCGGGCCCCCTGATCCTGACCAACGACCTCCTGGCCAATGCAGGCCTGGCTCCCTATGGCCTCTTCGCGGTCACGCCCGTGGGCCTGATCCTCCTGGTGATGGGCATCGGGTACTTTCTGCTGCTGGGTGGGCGCGTGTTGCCGCGGGTTGAACCCGGCGCGGAGCGTGCCTCCTCTCAGGAGCGCCTGATTGAGGCCTGGCATCTCCCCCACGGCATCCGCCATTACCGGATCCCCGGGTCGAGCTCGATCGTGGGGAAGACGCCCGAGGAGACGGCGATCTGGGAGGCCTGTCATCTCAACATCGTGGGGATGACCCGGGACGGCGCCGTCGAGTACGCACCCTGGCGCGAGACGCGCTTCGAGGCCGATCAGGACCTGGCGATCCTGGGCGAGGCGGCGCACGTGCAGGCCTTTGCCGAGGAGCACGGGCTGGTCGAAATCGGCAGCAACCGCAGCTTCGCGGCGCTCCACGATCCGAGTAGTGCGGGTTTCGCCGAGGTGGTGATCCCCCCGCGGTCGAGCCTCGCGGGGCAGAGCATCCGCCAGTTCGCCCTCCGCCGGCGCTATGCCGTCGAGCCGGTGATGCTCTATCACGAGGGCGCGCGGGTCGGGTCCGATTTCTCGGACCTGGTGATCTCCGCAGGGGATATCTTCGTCGTCTATGGGCTGTGGGAGAAGATCCGGGAGCTCAAGCGCAGCGAGGACTTCGTCTTGCTGACCGAGGTCGAGGCGGATCCACGGGATGCGTCCAAGGCCTGGGTCGCGACGCTTTGCTTTGCCGGCGCGGTCGGCCTGACCCTGGCGGGTTTCCCGATCGCGATTGCCTTCCTCTCCGGCGCCGTGGCGATGATCCTCACCGGCGTGCTGCGCATCGAGGAGGCCTACGAGGCTGTGTCTTGGGAGATCGTCTTCTTCCTGGCGGGCCTGATCCCGCTGGGCCTGGCGATGCAGCAGACCGGCACGGCGGCGTGGTTAGCTGAGGGCGTGATGGGTCTGGTGGCGGGACATCACCCGCTGCTGTTCCTGCTCGCGGTCGCGGCAATGTCGACCGTCTTCAGCCTCTTCATGTCCAACGTGGCCTCCACCGTGATCCTGGCCCCGCTGGTGATCAACATGGCCCAGCTCGGGGGCGTTGACCCCCGACCGCTCGCGTTGCTGGTCGCCGTCTGCGCCGCGAACGCCTTCCTGCTGCCCACGCATCAGGTCAACGCGCTGCTCAAAGCGCCGGGCGGCTACCGAAACGCCGACTACCTCAAGGCCGGTGGGGGGATGACGCTGCTCTTCCTCGTGGTTGTCGTGGGGGTCTTCTACCTCTTCTACCTGTAGGTCGACAGCCAGACCTTTGAGGTTTTCGGAAACCTCAAAGGTCTCCCGATCAAGCGGGCACGACGAGCCGTCGGCCCTTGACCTCCACGACCTCCACGGGCACGCCGTAGGTCGCGGTGAGGTAGGGGGCGGAGATGACGTCCGTCATCGGTCCTGCGTGCAGAACCTGCCCCGCGCGCATCAGCACAACGAAGCTCGCGACCGCCGCCGCCTGGTTGGGCTCGTGGGTGGTGAAGGCGACGGTGACGCCCTGGTCCGCCTGCTGCACCAGCGTGGCGAGCACCCGTTCCTGGTTCGCCAGGTCGAGGTGCGAGGTCGGTTCGTCGAGCAGCAGGATGCGGGGCTGCTGGGCGAGCGCGCGGGCGACCATCACCAGCTGGCGCTCGCCGCCGCTCAGCGACTGGATCGCGCGGTGCTCCAGGTGGCTCAACCCGATCTCGGTGAGCACCCGGCGCGCGATCTCGACATCGGCCTCGCCCGGCGTTTGGAGCAGCTGCAGGTGCGGCGCGCGGCCCAGTAGGATGTACTCCAGCACGGTGAAACTGAAGGGCAGGTACTCGTTCTGCGAGACGAGGCCGACGAGCTGCCCCAAGTCGCGGCGGCTGTACTGCCTCCGTGGTCGGTGGGCGAGCAGCACGACGCCCGCGTCGGGCGCCAGAATCCCCAGGATCAGATGGAGCAGCGTGGTCTTGCCCGAGCCGTTGGGGCCGAGGATGGCGGTGACCGTGCCCGCGGGGATCTCGAGCGTCAATCCGTCGAAGAGCGCCTTGGCGCGGCGCCTGCGGTCCTCGTAGTCGAAGACCACCTGATCCAGCGCGATGGTCGGGGAGTTCATCGCCGTGCCTCGTCGGGCTGACAGCCCAACCTACGCTGCCGCATCCGTTCGGGTGGGCAGGACCATGGAGAGCGCGAAGAGCACCGCGCCCAAGAGCGAGGTCACGATCCCCAGCGGGACCTCGCCGGCGAAGGTGACGCGCGCGATGTTGTCGCAGACTAGGCCGAAGATGCCACCGAGCAGGAGCGCGCCGGGGAGGGCGCGCCGGGCGTCGGCCCCGAAGAGGCGCCGCGCGAACTGCGGCACGATGAGGCCCACCCAGCCGACGATGCCGGCGATGGCGACACCCGCTGCCGTCGCCGCTACGACGAGGATCAGCAGGAGCGCCCGTTCGCGTGCCGGGGCGCTGCCGAGCGAGATCGCGATGGCGTCGTCGAGCGAGAGCACGTTGAGGCGCCAGCGCATCAGGAGGGCGACGGTCAGCGCGACCAGGGCGACCGGCAGGAAGGCGAGGGCGTCGGTCCAGGTCACGCTCCACAGGGCGCCGAGCAGCCAGAAGACGAGCTCGGGGAGCTGGGTGAGCGGGTCGGCGACGTATTTCAGCAGGCCGACGCCGGCGGAGAAGAGGGCCGAGACGGCGATGCCCGCCAGGATCAGGCGCAGGGTCCAGCCGCCGTAGCGGATATGGCGGGCCAGGGCATATGACAGCAGTAGCCCCCCCAGGGCGAAGAAGGCTGCCACGCCCTGCAGCGCGAGCGAACGGGCACCCAGGACGATGATGGCGAGTGCGGCGCCGAAGGCCGCACCCTGGGAGACGCCCAGGAAGCCGGGCTCGACGAGGGGGTTGCGAAAGAGCATCTGCAGCACCGAGCCCGCGACCGAGAGCACCATCCCCAGCAGACAGGCCACGATCACGCGCGGCAGCCGCAGGTTGAGGATCAATTGACGCGCCAGCGGGTCCTCCCACAGCAGCCGCGGCGGCGTC
Source organism: Anaerolineae bacterium (assembly GCA_040774145.1). Classification (GTDB taxonomy): domain Bacteria; phylum Chloroflexota; class Anaerolineae; order B4-G1; family SLSP01; genus PWVB01. Next base: position 2,830 of record JAXGUU010000015.1, on the reverse strand, counting down.
CAGTAGGGCCGCGGGTAGCGACCCAGGAAGACCGAGGCGACAAAGGTCGCCAGCAGCAGGACGGTCAGCAACGGAAAGATGGGCCGTCTAGGCGCCACGCGTGCGAACTCCAACCCCCGGCCACCCGTCACGGCGCGATGTCGCCGGTGAGGAGCGGCAGCACATCGGCCTCAAGGGTGGCGCGATCCAGGCCGTAGAGCTCGCCGTAGAAGGCCTCGATCTCGGCGCGCAGGTCGATATCGGTGAAGCGGTCGGGGTGGATCTTGGTCGCGGTCCACATCAGCCCCAGGATCCAACGGGCATCCGCCTGGTCCCAGCTGTAGAAGTCGCCCGGGAAGCCGAAGAGGCGTCCCTCGCGGACGGCGGTCAGCCCCTGCCAGCTCGTATCGGCCTGGAGCCGGGTCACGACCTCGTCGACAGGCTCGAAGTAGCTGATGACGAAGATCGCGTCGGGGTTCCAGGCGGCGATCTGCTCCAAGCCGACAACGGACCAGCCGCCCTGGCTCGCCGCGTCCCAGACCGGGGCGCCGCCGGCGAGCTCGATCAACTGCGTCTGAATCCACGTCATCGGCGGTACCTCAAAGGTGAAGGCTGCGTCCTGCGCCGTGGTCTGCAGGACGAGCGCCGAGGGGCGCTCGGACACGGCGAGCCCCTCCAGGCCCGCGGCGATGCGCGCCACGCGGTCATCGTAGAAGCGCTGCACCTCAGCCGCGCGCTCGGGGTTGGCGAAGAGCCGGCCGATCACGGCGAGATCCCGCTTGTACTCCTCGGGGGTCTCCAGTGAGAGGTAGACCACAGGGATCCCCACCGTCTCCAGGGCGTCGCCGACCGTGCTTTTCATCATCGTCTTGAGGATGACCAGATCGGGTTGGGTGGCAGCGATCTCCTCCGCCGTCGATTCCAGCGTCAGCTGCAGCTTGTCCTCAAAGGCCGGTTCGACCAGCGTGAGGAAGGGTACGGTGGTCTGCCGCGCTCGGGTGAGGGCGACGACGCGCTCGGGCGCCTCGGGGAAGGCATAGATCGCGTGGTTGAGCATAAAGTTGGCCCTACCCGCGATCACGATGCGCTGCGGCGGGCCGTCGAGCGTGACCGTACGGCCCAGCGCGTCCTGGACCGTGATCGGCTCCAGGGTCGGGGCAGCGGCCGGTGTCGCGCAGGCCGAGACGAGCATAATGAAGGCGAGGACCGCTGCAGCGACGGTTGGGCCGCGGCGCGATCGATGGGTCAGGTGCGGTGACATAGGCTTGGCTCCTGTCATAGTTAGACTCAGGGCTATTTTACGCGACTTCGAGCGAGGTTCAACGGCTCCGCCCCTTCGCAAGGCGCAGAGGGCGCTTGGCTTTGTGCGGGTAGGGTCCCGATGGTACAATGAACCCGGAGGTGGCTATGAGCTTCGAGATCGACACCCGGATTCCGTACGGCAACGCGTGTGACGTCGCTGTGGAGGCCGCGGGTCAGGCTGTGGAGATCAGCTTCGCCCCCGATCCTCATGGCGGTCCCGAGACGCTCTGGTTCTGCTTCCGCGTGGCGCGGCAGAGCGTACCGGCACCCTCTGACACCCGAGTGACCGAGCTCCGGCTGGTGCTCAAACAGTCCTATAACATGCTCGGGGGTCAGGACCCGCGAGCGATGCGACCCGTGGTGCGCTATGATGAGGGCGCTTGGCGGCGCCTGCCGCAGGGCGCCCTGCGCGAGTTGCCCGACGGTCGCACCGATGTGGCGTGGAGCGTGGCACCGCCGGTGCACCAGATGGACGTTGCCTACTGCTACCCCTACGGTATGGACGAGGTGCGCGACTTGGTCGCGAAGACGGGCGACGTCTACACGATGGACACGATTGGGGTGAGCCAGGGCGCCCGCCCACTGGTGCGCCTCAGCAACGACTACGGCAAGGAGGGCGGGCAGCGCTTGGGCCTCTACCTGATGGCACGGCAGCACTCGGGTGAGACGCCCGGCTCGTGGGTGCTCGACGGCTTTCTGCGCGCCATGGCGGCACGCGGTGGTGAGGCGCCCCTGATCTGGGCGGTGCCGCTGGCCAACATCGACGGCGTGGAGGGGGGCGACTACGGCAAGGACAACTTTCCCTACGACCTGAACCGCGCCTGGGGAAGGCCGCCGATGCGTCACGAGATCTCGGTGTTGCAGCGCGATGTCTGGCGCTGGCGCTCGCGCTGTCATCCGGTGCTGGCGATCGATTTCCACGCGCCCGGCGCCTGCGAGGCGGGTGGGGTCTATGTCTACATCCCCGATCCGGACACCGACCGGGGCGCTCACGAGATGATGCTCGATTGGGCGGCGTGGGCCGGCGATGCGCTGACGCCGCGCTACGCTGCGGAGTCCTTTGCGCGTGTCGCACGCTACCCCTCGCGATGGGAGACGCCCAGTTTCCGTGACTATCTCTGGACCCAGCTGGGGGTACCGTGCATCACCTTTGAGACGCCCTATGCGTTGGCCGGCGAACGGGTGCTTACCCAGACCGACTACCGCGAGATCGGGCAGCACATCGCCGAGGGCGTGATGCGCGGCCTAGAGGCCAAGAAGAGGGGCGGCTCGCAGAGCGAGGATACGTGCAGCTAAGGAGAGCGGCAGGCGATGCGGATGACTGAGCGACCGGTGGTGGCGATCACGATGGGCGATCCCGCGGGCGTCGGCCCGGAGATTGTGCTCAAGGCGCTGGCGCACGCGGAGGTGCCGGCGCGCTGCCGCCCGTTGGTGATCGGCGACCGGCGCATCCTGGAGCGCGCGATGGGCTGGGCGGGCGTGCCGAGGTCAGCGATCAGGACGGTGACCGGGCCCGAGGCGGTCGATGCCGACCAGGACCATCCGGTCT